>JACSRE010000213.1 GCA_014879945.1 Myxococcus sp. | reverse complement strand
CGCGGGCCCTGCTCGGCCTTCGCGTCGAAGCGCGCGGGCCGCTCCGGCCGCTCGGCGCCAAACCGCGACGGTCGCTCGGCCTTGGCGTCGAAGCGCGCGGGGCGCTCAGGCCGCTCAGCGCCGAAGCGCGAGGGCCGCTCGGCCCGCGGCGCGCTGCTCCTGGCGGCCCGCGGCGCGCTGGCCCTGGGCGTCGCCGCCGACTCGTCACGCCCAGCCCGCGGTGAGGAAGCGCGCGGGGTGCGCGGCGACGACGCGCGCGGGGTCGCCTCACGCGGCGCGCGGGCCTCGAAGCGGGGCGCGCGCGCGTCTTGACGGGGCGGGCGCTCCTCGAACCGGGCCGGGCGCTCCTTCGCGCCGAACTTGCCGTCCTTCTTCGCCGGCCCGTGGGCGGGGATCTCGATCTCGTCGTCGGGCGACACCGGGTGCAGCGCCTGGCTCAGCGCCACCAGGGCGGCCGCGGCGATGTCTTCGATGGCGTTCTCGGTGACCAGCTTCGCGACCACCGCCCTCGCCGAGTCGAGCGACTTCTTCTTGCCCAGCGCCTCGTTCACCACCGCCTCGAGCTGCGTCACGCGGTGGGCGCGCAGCTCCTCCATGGCTGGCACCGGGCGCAGGTTCACCTTGCCCTGGGTGGCCTGCTCGAGGCGGGTGACGAGGAAGCGCTCCTTGGGGAGCACGAACGAGATGGCGGTGCCGGTGCGGCCGGCGCGGCCGGTGCGGCCGATGCGGTGCACGTAGGTGTCGGGGGTGTGCGGCAGGTCGACGTTCACCACGTGGGTGACGTGATCGACGTCGAGGCCGCGCGCGGCGACGTCGGTGGCGACCAGCAGCGACACCTGCTTCTGCTTGAAGCGGCGCATCACCCGGTCGCGCTGCTCCTGCGAGAGGCCGCCGTGCAGGGTGGCCACCGAGTGCCCGTTGCGCTCGAGCGTCTGGCCGAGGCCTTCGACGTCTTCGCGGGTGCGGCAGAAGATGATGGCGCTCTCGGGCTGCACCAGCTCGAGCACGCGCTTGAGCGCCACCGCCTTCTGCGGAAAGGTGACGACGTAGCCGATCTGCTCGATGCGGGGCTTCGAGGCGTCGTCGCCTTTGGGCCGCTCGAGGCGAATGCGCACCGGGTCGTTGAGGTGCTTCTCGCCCAGGGTGGCGATGCGCGGCGCGAGGGTGGCCGAGAACAGGGCCGTCTGCCGCTTCGCGGGCAGCTCCGAGAGGATCGCCTCGAGGTCTTCCGCGAAGCCCAGGTCGAGCATCTCGTCGGCCTCGTCGAGCACCACCATCTTCACCCGAGAGAGGTCGAGCGACTTGCGCCGAATGTGGTCGAGCGCCCGGCCCGGGGTCGCCACCACCACGTCGACACCGCGCCGCAGCGACTTCATCTGCGCGCCGATGTCGCTGCCGCCGTAGACCGTCAGCACCGAGAGCTTGCGCCCGCTGCCGTACTTCTTGATGGCCTCTGACACCTGCAGCGCCAGCTCACGGGTCGGCGCGAGCACCAGGCCCTGCACCTGGCCCGGCTTGTTCTCGCCAGGCTCGAGGCGGGTCACCATCGGCAGCGCGAACGCGGCCGTCTTCCCGGTGCCGGTGGCGGCCAGGCCGATCAGGTCGCGCCCTTCGAGCAGCGGAGGAATGCAGGCCGCCTGAACGGGGGTGGGGGTGGTGTAGCCGAGGCCGCTCACCACCGAGCAGAGGGAGTCGCTGAGGCCGAGATCTGAAAAGGAAACTGGAGACGTCACCCCCAGGGCATTGACATGCTTTGGGGCCCCTGTCGATCGGTGCTAAGCGACTCACCCGTGGACCCCGCCCCTCCCAAGCGCATCCTGTTGATCGATGACAGCGAGATCACCCTCCAGATGGAGAAGGCCGTGCTGGAGCAGCGCGGCTACGAGGTGGAGGCGACCACCACCCTGGTGGAGTTCGAGCGCCTGCTGAAGGACTTCAAGCCCGACCTGATCCTCACCGACATCCACATGCCCGAGGCGCGGGGCACCGACATCTGCCGCACGCTCAAGAACGAGTACCAGACGCAAGACATCCCCATCGTGCTGTTCAGCTCGCTGAACGACGACGAGCTGGCCGAGCTGGCGCAGCAGGTGGGCGCCGACGGCTACCTCTCGAAGGCCCACGGCCTCGACGCGCTCGGCGAGAAGGTGGACGAGCTGGTCGAGAGCATCATCTGGTGACTCCGGTGGGGCGAGCCGGCGTGGCGGCGCTGTTGCTGGCGAGCCTGTCGTGCAACCGGGACGTCCGCCCGACCCCCGCGGCCGGCCCCGCGGTCGAGGCGACGCTCTTCTTCACCTCGGAGCTCAAGGGCTACCTGAGCCCGTGTGGGTGCTCCGAGAACATGCGCGGCGGCATCGATCGCGCGGCCTTTCAGCTCGACCTCGCGCGCCAGGGCGGCCGGCCGGTGCTGCTCCTCGACACCGGTGACGCGCTCTTCGCAGAGCGCTCGCTGGCCGACGAAGCGGTCGCGCAGCAGGAGCGCAAGGCGCAGGCGCTGGCGCAGGCCTTCCGGTTGATGGGCCTGTCGGGGCGGTTCACGGGCGCGCTCGACGACGCGCGGGGCCCGGCGTTTCGAGTCGGGCTGGGGCTGCCCGAGCTCGCCTCTGACACCCTGCACCTGCTCGACGTGAAGGGCCACAAGGTCGCGCTCTTCAGCGCCAGGCAGGCCGAGGCGTTGGCCGCCTTGAGCCTGAAGGCGCGCGCCGCGAAGGCGAGCGTCGTCATCGGGCTCTTCGAGGGCCCCTTCGACGAGGCGCTGCGGCTGTCGTCTGGTGAGGCGTTGGCGGTCGACCTGCTCCTCGCCACCCGGGGCCGCGACGAGCTGTCGACGGAAGAGAACCGGCTGGTGATGGGCCGGGTCCCCGTGGTGCAGGTGCAGAGCAAGGGCCGCTCGCTGCTGCGGGTCGACCTGACGCTGCGCGACGCGACGCCGGTGCAGTGGCTCAAGAGCCCCAGCGAGACCCAGCGCGAGCTCGAGGGCCTGGCCCAGCGCATCGAGCTGCTCCGCGCGCAGGTCAACGACCCCTCGACGGGCGCCGAGCTGCGCGCGCTCCGGCAGGCGAAGCTCGACGAGGTGATCGCGCGGCGCGAGGCCCTGGCGGCGCAGGCCGTGCCGGTGCCCGAGACGGGGAACGCCGCCGCGGTGCGCTTCGTGCCGCTCGAGACCAGCTTCCCGAGGCTGCCTTCGGCGACGGCGCTGGTGACGGCCTACGACCGCGACGTCGGCGCGCTCAACCTCGCCTGGGCGAAGGCCCACGGCGCCGAGTGCCCCGCCCCCGAGCCCGGCGAGGCCTCGTACGTCGGCGCCGAGGTCTGCCGTGCCTGCCACGCGCAGGCGTTCACGGTGTGGGAGCGCACCAGACACCCGCGGGCGCACGCGGCGCTGGTCGAGCAGGGCAAGCACAACCACCTCGACTGCGTGGGCTGTCACGTCACGGGCTGGAAGGAGCGCGGGGGCGTGTGCCGGCTCGACGAGGTCGAAGGTCGAACGGCGGTGGGGTGCGAGGCCTGTCACGGCCCGGGCAGCTCCCACGTGAGCGTGCCGGTGAATGCGACCATCGTGCGCGCCGCGACGGCGAAGACCTGCACCGGCTGTCACGACCGCGAGAACTCGCCGCACTTCGACTTCGACCGCTACCTGCCGCAGGTGCTGGGGCCAGGCCACGGGCTGGCGCCAGTCGCCACCGTCGACGCAGGCCGGCCCACCGCGCCCCCCTCGAACGCGAAGGGGCCCAGCGCCCAGGAGTGAAACGACCGGGTCGAGTGTTTGCACTGCGACCCGGGCTCCGTAAGCTGCCCGCTGCCCTCCCCGATGCTGACCTCCGCCGTCCTCCTCACGCTCCTGGCTGCCGAAGTGCCGATGCCCCCGCCCCCGGCCGGCATGCAGGAGGTCGCGCAGGCCTCGCCGCCCGACGCCGGCGCTGCGGCCACCGTCGAGCTGCCGTCGGCGGCCCTCGATGGCGAAGAAGACGACGTCGAGTCAGAGCTCGACGCCATGAAGGCGCTCGAAGACGAGGCCATCGAGCGCGCCCCAGCGGCGGGCGGCGCGACCCAGGTGCGGGCCACCGTGCAGCAGCTCGGCGCCGGCACGCTGCTGCGCGACCGCCTCGACCTGGCGCTCGAGCAGGCCGAGTGGAGCGGCGCCGAGCTCCCCTTCGAGCTGGGCGTGGTGGGTGACGTCTCGACCTTCGACGTCTCGCTGGTGCGCGACCGCTACGACATTCCCGTCGAGATGCACCCGCTGGTGGCGCAGTACATCCACTTCTTCCAGGGCGGGGGCCGGCGCTGGTTCCGCCGGTGGATGAGCCGCAGCCACCGCTACATCCCGCTGATGCAGCCCATCCTCGAGTCGAAGGGGCTGCCGCGCGACACCGTGTACCTCGCGATGATCGAGAGCGGCTTCAACACCCAGGCGAAGTCGTGGGCGAAGGCCGTGGGCCCGTGGCAGTTCATCCCGGGCACCGCGAAGATGTTCAACCTGAAGGAGGACTTCTGGGTCGACGAGCGGCGAGACCCCATCAAGGCGACGCGCGCCGCGGCCGACTACCTGTCGTTGCTGCACTCGACGCTGGGCCACTGGTACCTCGCGTGGGCCGGCTACAACACCGGCGGCGGCCGGGTGCGGCGCATGATCGAGGCCTCGGGCTCGCGCGACTTCTGGGAGCTCTCGGAGATGAAGCGGGGCTTCGCGAAAGAGACCAAGCACTACGTGCCCAAGCTGATCGCCTGCGCGCTGGTGGCCAGGCACCCCGAGGCCTTCGGCTTCTCGCCCGACGAGTTCGACCCCGAGGGCCCGTTCGAGTTCGACGAGGTGACGCTGAGCGACTCGGTCGATCTCGAGGTGCTGGCCACGAGCGCGGGCACCTCGATCGACGCCATTCGGGAGCTCAACCCCGAGCTCAAGCGCTGGTGCACGCCCCCGGCGACGCCCGAGCACCCGTACGTGCTGCGCCTTCCCCGCAACAGCCGCGCCACCTTCGAGGCGAACTTCTCGAAGTACGCGCCGGGCGAGCGCCTCAACTTCAAGATCCACCGCGTCGAGAAGGGCGACACGCTCTCGAAGATCGCCCTCAAGCACCACTCGGCGCAGGAGGCGATCCTGCGCATGAACGGGCTGACCAGCGCGCGCGCCCTGCGCCTGGGCACCGACCTGGTGGTGCCGGTGCCCAGCGCCGCCGCGCTCAAGGCCGGCAAGCTGGACACCGCGCTCGAGCGGCAGGTGGTGCGCGCGCGCCGGAGCGGGCTGTCGGCCGCCAGGCCGCAGGACGAGATCCCCGCGGGCACGCAAGACGGCTCGGGCAAGACCATGGCCTCGGGCACCGTCACCCTCGCCACCGTCGATGGCAAGACGCGGGTGACCTACGGCGTCGCCCGCGGCGACTCGTTGTGGACGATCGCGCGGCGCTTCGACGTGCGCGTGGCCGAGCTCAAGGCGTGGAACGAGGTGCTCTCGGGCAACCGGCTCAAGGTGGGCCTGGCGCTGGTGGTGTGGCCCGGGCCCAGGGCCGAGCTCACCACGCCGACCGCCGCTCCGCCGTCCACGCCGACCGCTCCCGCGACGAGCCACGCCGAGGCGAGGCCAGGCGCCGCGAAGGGCACCCGGCACACGGTGGCGTCGGGCGACTCGCTGTGGTCGATCGCCCAGCAGTACGGCGCCTCGGTGAACGACTTGAAGAGCTGGAACAACCTGGCCTCGAACAAGCTCAAGCGCGGTCAGGTGTTGCTCGTCGGCGCGCCCTGACAGCGACGCTCAGCGCGCCTGGCGAACCTGCACCCCGAACGGCATCAGCGCGAGCATCGCCAGCTTCACGTGCTGGAGCGCGAACGGAATGCCGATGATGGTCACCGCGAGGCCCAGCGCCAGCGTCAGGTGCGTGATGCAGATCCAGATGCCGGCCAGCACCAGCCAGACGATGTTGAAGGCCGTGTTGGTGACCCCCTTCGGGCGCGAGTCGTCGAAGTCCTTGCCGAAGGGGAAGAGCGCCAGCCCGGCGAGCTTGAAGCACTGCACCCCGAAGGGAATGCCGACGATGGTGACGCACAGCACCACCCCGGCCAGCACGTACTCCAACGCCGTCAGCAGCCCACCGCCGAGCAGGGCCCACAAGAGGTTGAGGAGCGCGCGCATGGCCCATCGTACGCGGGCCGGGCCGGTTGATTGCATCGCAGGAACTTCCCCCACGCGTGAAGCGTCTGGCTGGGTCTAGACTGCCTCGTCTTTTCGAGGGGAACCCGACCATGAACATCCACGCTCGCGGAGCCGTGCGCAGAGGCCTGCTCATCGCCTTCGGCGTCATCGCCCTGGCGCTCGCCATCGCGGCCACCCGCACCTGCGTCTCGACCGGCTTCGCGCACGGGCTGTGGCTCGACGAGTGCCCCGACGGGGAGCTGCGGCAGCAGGTGCACGTCAGCTCCGGGCGTCTGGTGCGGGGCGGCGACGGCGTGGTGACGGTGAGCGTCTTCGCCGCGTACACCGCCGGGCCGGCCGACAACCAACAGTCGGCGCCGCTCTCGCGCTTCACCCCGACGCTGACGCTGGTGGGCCCCTCGGGCGAGCAGCCGCTGACGCCCAAAGAGGGCTGGAAGGCGGTCGGGGCCGCGCAGACCGCCACCGTCACGCTGCCGACGGTGGGCGACGGCGACTACCTGCTGCGCGCGATGGTGACGTCGTCGATCGGGAGCGCCTCGGTCGACGCCCCGCTGCCGCTGTACGCGCCCGCGCGCATTCACGTGCTGACCGATCGCCCGCTCTTCGAGCCCGGCAACACCGTCGAGTTCCGCGCCCTGGCGCTCCACGCCGGCACCCTCGCGCCGCTCGATGGCCGCCCGGGCACCTGGCGCGTCACCGACCCCAGCGGCGAGGTGCTGCTCGAAGAGAAGGCGCCCGCGGGCGAATGGGGCGTGGTGCGCGGCAGCTTTCCGCTCGACTCGCAGGCCCAGAGCGGCACCTGGCAGGTCAGCTGGACGAGCGGGCCGGCCACCGAGTCACGCGCCTTCACCGTCAAGCCCTTCACCCTGCCCCGCTTCCGGGTCGAGGCGTCGCCGAGCAAGCCCTACTACCGCCGCGGCGAGCGGCCCCAGCTGCGCGGCGAGGTGCGGTACAGCTCTGGCGCGCCGGTGGCGAAGGCGAAGGTCGAGCTGTCGTGGAGCCACAGCGGCGCCTGGCCTCCGCCGACGTCGTGGGTCGACGGCTCGGCGCTGCCGAAGCACGCCGAGACCGACGCCTCGGGCACCTTCTCGGTCGAGCTCCCCGTGGTGCCTGACGATCTCCAGGGCGAGGCGCACCTCTCGGCCGCGCTGTCGGCGATCGACCCTTCGGGAGATCGCGTCGAGGGCGCCGCCGACGTGATGCTCACCCAGGACGCCATCAGCGTCAGCGCCGTCAGCGAGCTGCGCGACGGCCTCGTCGAGGGCTTCAACAACCGGCTCTACCTGCGCGCCACCACCGCCGACGGGCGGGTGCTCTCGAACACCGAGCTGCTGGTGAAGCGGCTGTGGGAGCCGACGGACAAGGGCGTGGTGGCCGAGGCGGACGAAGACGGCGTGGCCAGCCTGCAGCTCGACCCGGGGCCGCCGGTGAACGTCGTCATCCCCGCGCTCCCGTTCCGCCCGCCGCCCAAAGCCGACCCCGTCACCCGCACCGCGCTCACCGATCAGCTGGCCGACGACGAGGTAAGCCTGGGCGACCGGCTCACCTTCGACCGCGCCGAGGCCGCGCTGGCCGGCTGCACCCGGTACGTGGGCGGTGAAGGCGGCGGCGTCTTGTTCGGCCTGCACGTGCGCAACACCGGCGCGGTCGCGGGCGTCGCCGGCCCCACCACCCGCCTGGGGCGCTGCGTCGAGAAGGTGCTCCAGGGCCTGCGCTTCCAGGCCGCCGACGAGCGCGTGTTCGCGGTCTCGTTCCAGTTCAACGACGAAGATCTACCGCGCCTGGCGGGCGGCGCCGAGGGCGTGCCCGACTCGCCGCTCCGCCTCGAAGACGCGCTCGCGGACGCCCTGCTCGAGGTGCGCGACTGCCTGCCCTCGACGGTGCAGTCGGGGCCCCTCCAGCGCCGCGCGTTCTGGCGGTACCAGCCCGGGGCCAGCGAGGTCTCGCTGACGTGGGCGCCCGACAAGAACGGGGGCCGGGTGCCCGAGGCCGCGGTCGGCTGCATCACCTCGCGCCTCTCGAAGCTCCCCCTCAGGCCCCAGAGCGCAGACGAAGCCGAGGAGGAGCGCTCCGAGAGCGCGGCGGTGGGCTCCTTGAGCTTCGAGGTGGACGCGCCCGAGAAGTACGAGGCCGAGCGCCCGCAAGAGACGATCATGGAGGGCTACGAGTTCCTCGTCACCGCCAGGCGCGGCGGCGAGACGCTCGGCTCGACGAAGCTGCGCCTGCGGCCCGGCCAGATTCCCGACGTGCGGTTGCGCGCGTCGAGCCAGCTGCTGACGCCCGGCGAGCAGGTGACGGTGCAGCTGCTGCGCGGGCCCAGCTGGGCAGGCACCCTGCCCGAGAAGCTCTTCCTGCGGCAGGGCGGGCGCAGCTGGGAGTCGAAGTTCGACGCCGAGGAGAAGACCGCCACGTTCCAGCTCCCCCGCGACGTCGAGGGCTGGTTCTCGGTGCAGTTCGAGGGCGCCGAGGTGTTCCTGTACTCGAAGCCGAAGGCGCAGCTGGGGGTGACGGTGAAGCCCGAGAAGGAGCGCTACGCCCCGGGCCAGCTGGCGCACCTCGACATCGAGACCCGCATCGGCGGCGTCGGCGGGCCCGCCGCGGTCGGCCTCTTCGGCGTGGACGACAGCCTCTCGCAGCTCGCGCCCCTGCCCGGCGCGACCGAGCTCGACGGCCTGCGCCCAAAGGTCGCCAGCGAGCTCGCCTTCCCCGGCATCGACGCCCAGGCGCTCTCGCAGGGCCGCGTGCGCGGCAAGAACGCCCAGGCCGCGACGCTGCTGAAGGTCTCGAGCCTGCCGCCGACGCCCGAGCTCGACACCCCGGTGTCGGTGAACGCCGGCACCACCCTCGACCCCAACGCCACGCTGGTCGATCGGTTCTACGTCGCGCTCTCGGAGCTGCACGTGCAGACCCGCGAGTGGGAGGGCAGCGCGCCCGCGGCCGAGAAGATGACCCCGAAGGTGATGGCGAGCCTGTGGAAGAAGTCGCTCGACGCGATGGAGAAGCGCCAGGAGTCGTCGCGTGACTTCTGGGGGCGGCCGCTGCGGCTGCACCGCCTGCCGATGGACCTGCTGGCGCTCACCGAGCCCCGGCAGGTGGTCATCGACGGCACGCGCCTGCCGGAAGACTCCGAGAACTGGAACCTGTGGGTCGCGAAGGAGAAGCCATGAAGAAGGTGCTCATTCTGCTCGCCACGGGCTTCGCGGTGCTGGTGCTCTTCTTCCTCACCGCGACGATGAGCCGCTCGTCACCCCGCCGGAGCGCCGGGGTGCTGGGCGTGCGCGCCGACTCCAGCGAAGAGGGCGCGATGGGCTGGCGTGGGCGGCCCGACCTCCAGAAAGAGGAGAATGAGGCCGACGACCGGCCCATGCCCGCGGCGGCGGCCCCACCACCGCCTGGCGGGGGAGACATCGGCATCGGTGGCATCGGGACGCTGGGCCGCGGCGGTGGCGGGCAGGGCTACGGCTCGGGCATCGGCTCTCTGGCCCCGCAGAAGGCCATGGCGAAGAAGCTGAAGGTCGGTTCGGCGTCGCCTGCCGAGGCGACCGTGAGCGACAAGGGCGGCGAGGGCGTTGACGTCGCGGCCACCCGCGCGTGGTTTCCCGAGACGTTCTTGTTCGAGCCTTTGGTGGTGACCGACGGCGCCGGCCACGCGTCGCTCCCGGTGAAGGTGCCCGATCGCCTCACCACCTGGCGCGTGCTCGCGCTGGCGCACTCGAGAGAGGGAGGCCAGGCGGGCGCGGTCGCCAGCTTCCTGGGCACCCTGCCGACCTACGTCGAGCCGGTGGTGCCCCCCATGCTGTACGCGGGAGATCAGGTGACGGTGCCGGTGCAGGTCGTCAACACCACCGGCCAGGAGGTGAGCAGCACCCTGCAGCTCGAGTCGACCGGCGTGCTGGGCTCGAAGGGCGGCGTGGTGCGCGTCGCCGCTGGGGGCAGCGTGGTGCAGAACGTCTCGCTGTCGGCCCCGCGGCCCGGCCCGCTGACGTTGAAGGCCACCCTCGGCAGCACCGACGCCGTCGAGCGCGTCATCGACGTCAAGCCCGCCGGCCAGCGCGAGACCGTCACCCACGGCGGCACCCTCGCGGCCCCTCGCACCTTCGAGCTCACGGGCCCGCTCAACGCGCTCCCCTCGAGTGAGCAGGTGGTGCTGCGGGTCTTCCCGGGCGCGCTGGGCCTGGTGCGCTCCGAGCTGTCGGCGGCCCCCGGGCGCGGCGGCGTGGCCGAAGACGCCTACCTGCTCCAGCTCCTCGGCAGCGCGCCCGCGCTGCTGCGCGCGCTCGGCGAGGAGCCGAACCTGCCGACGATTCGCGACCTCTCGGTGCTCGCCACCCAGCGCGTGATGCGGCACGCGCGCTCGCCGTCGGTCGACGCCGCCACGCTGCTGGCCGAGGCGGCCCTGGCCCACCCCGAGAACCCGGTGCTCGCGCGCCTGGGCGAACGCCTCGCGGCCCAGGTGGCGCAGGCGCAGCGCCCCGACGGCACCTGCCAGGGCGCCGACGGGTGGACGCTCCAACGCCTGCTGGTGACGACCGGCGACTGCCTGCGCGCGGTGAAGGCCTCGCAAGGCACGCCCCGCGCCGCGCAGCGCTTCACCGCCGTGTCGCTCAAGGCGGCGGGCGCGTACGAGCGCAACCTGGGCCGCATCAACGACCCCTACACCGCGGCCTCGGCGCTCGCCTCGGGCGCCGTCACCGGCACCGTCGCCGACAAGCTCAAGGCCATCGTGCTCGCCGGCATCGTCTCGAACGCCGAGGGCGCGGTGCTGTCGGTGCCCAGCGGCGTGGTGCGCGCCGATGGCCTCGTGCCCTCGCCCATCGAGGCGACCGCCCTGGCCGTGCTCGCGCTGCAGGGCGACGCCGCCGCGCCGCTGGCCGACCTCGGCACCACCTTGCTGGGCGCCTACGACCCCTTCACCGGCTGGGGAGACGGTCGCACCAACCTGGTGGCGCTGCGGGCCATCACCACCCTCTTCAAAGAGAAGGTGCCGGCCGGCGTGAAGATCGCCCTGGCGCGCGACGGCAAGGTGTTGGCCACCGGCGAGCTGACGCCCGAGACGCTCAAGAGCGTGCTGGTGCTCGAGGCCGCCGCCACCGGCTCCTCGGGCGCGCACTCGTGGAGCGTGACCGCCGCCCCCGCGGTGCCCGGCCTCGGCTACACCCTGGGCGTCGTGGCCTACGTCCCGTGGAAGGAGTCGAAGGCGGGCGGCCTCGAGCTCGACGCGAAGCTCCCCGACGCGCTGAAGGTGGGCCAGGCGGCCGAGATCGCGATGACCGCCGCGTACCCGGGCGGCACGGCGATGAAGCTACGCTTCGGGCTCCCCGCCGGCGTGCAGCACGACACTCCCTCGCTCGACGCCCTGGTCTCGGCGGGCACCATCACCCGCTACGAGACCGAAGACGGCGCCATCACCCTGCACCTGCCGCAACTGTCGAGCGGCGCCAGCTGGGCGGGGAAGCTCCGCGTCATTCCGACGCTCGCCGGCACGCTCCAGGCGCAGCCCACCACGCTCTCGGTGGAGTACCGCCCCGAGCGCGCCCGCACCTTCGTGCCCAGGGCCTGGGTGATTCGGAACTGACGCGCCGTCAGCGCTCTTCCAGCAGCACCTTCAGCTCCCGAATGCGGCGGGTCACCTCGTCGCGGCCCAGCTTCTGGAAGGCCTCGGGCAGCAGCACCCGGCTGGTGCACTCCTGCACGGCCACCAGGTTCTGCAGCTCGATCTCCAGCGGGTAGCTGGGCGGCACGAAGTCCTTCACCACCGCCTCGACGTCGGCCGGCGTCACCTGGTCTCGCCCGTCGGTGGCGGCCTTGAACTTGGAGCGAATGAGAATGGCCTCGATGTCGGCGCCCGAGAAGGGGTGCCCGTTCGTCAGCGTCGAGAAGCCCGGCACCTCGACCTTCACCTTCGTCTTCTTCTGCATGGCGGCGAACAGCTCGTCTCGCTCGGCGTCGGTCTGCGGGTAGAACAGCGCGAGGTGCTCCTCGGCGCGGCCCTGGCGCTTCAGGTCGATGGGCAGCAGGTCGGGGCGGCACGTCAGCAGGAACCAGACGATCTTCCCGCGGAACTCGGTGTTGCCCATGAAGCTGGCGATGGAGCCGAAGATGCGGCTCGAGGTGCCCGAGTCACCGCCGGCGTCGCGATCGCCGAGGAAGGCGTCGGCCTCGTCGATCATCACCGCCACCGGCCAGAGCGCCTTGAGCAGGTTGAAGATCTTCTCGAGGTTCGACTCGGTGACGCCCTGCCACTGGCTGCGGAAGTTGAGGAACTTCACGCAGGGAATGCCGATCTCACCCGCGAAGCAGGTGACCATGAACGTCTTGCCCGTGCCCACCGGCCCCGACACCAGGTAGCCCATGGGCATCACCTCGATGCGGCCCTTCTTGAGCATCGAGGCCGCATCGCGGAGCATCTTCTTGGCCTTGGCGTGGCCCGCCACCACGTCGAGCGTGTGGGCCGGCTCGATGAACTCGAGCAGGCCGTGGCACTCGGCCTGGATGATCTCCTTCTTCTTCTCCTTCAGCGTGTCGGGCGAGATCTTCTGGCCTGACTCGATGGCCTCGGTCAGCACCCGGTCGAGGTTGATGCGCGAGAGCCCGGCGGTCATCGCGGCGAGGGCCTGCACCCCCACCTCAGAGACCGTCGAGAGCTTCTTGCCCTCGAGCTTCCACTTCACGAAGTCGAGGCGCTCCTCCTCTTTGGGCAGGAGGATCTCGATGTTCGCGACGTAGGGGTTGCGCGACAGCCGCGCCGAGATGTCGGCGAGGTTCTCGGCCACCAGCACGATCGAGAGATCGCCCTGGAGGAACTGCGGGTCTTGCGACCACTTGATGAGCGTGGCGAGGGTGAACCGATCTTCGGCCGACAGCGAGCCCATGTCGCCGGCCGGGGCGATGGTCTCGGCGAAGTCGATCACCAGGGCCATCGACTTGCCGTCGCTGACCCGCAGCCGCAGGTAGTTCTCGATGATCTGCAGCGCGCGGCCCGGGTCTCTCGGCATCACCCGCGCGAAGTCGGTGCCGTACATCGCGTCGTAGGCCGACATCGCGCGCGAGAAGTCCTGCTGGGTCTCGGGGGCCTGCGACCGGATGCCCGAGGAGCGATCGTAGTAGAGGACGTGATCCCGCCCCCCGAAGAGCTCGGCCCCGAGGAAGGTCTTGAGGTTCGCGAAGTCCCTGGAGCCGTCGTCACGGGTGACGGGCTGCAGATCTCTCACCGCGCCGAAGAGCACGAAGGTCGAGACCGTTCGGGTGTAGTAGCGCTGCGCCAGCTTCTGGGCCCACCCCGGCAGCGAGGCGAGCGGGTCATCGGTCTTGCGGGTCCTGGCCATGTGGGGCTCCTCTTGAATCGCAGCTCAGCGGTGACGCGGTGAGGCGCCTGTCCTCGAAGCGGTGGGGCGGCAGGCGAAGCGGGCGCTACTCGGCGCCCTTCTTCTTCGGCACGTTCTTCAGCAGGGTCGGCTCGTTGCCTTCCTTGACGTCCACCGTCTCAGAGAGGGTCTCGTAGCCCTGCACCTTCATCATCACGTTGTGCTTGCCCGCGCTCACCTCACGCACCTGCGGCCAGTCCTTGATGGGCGAGCCGTCGGGTTCGGTGAGGTCTTTTCCATCGAGGCTGACCCGCGCAGTGCCGGTGCTGCCAGAGGGCACCTCGATCAGCAGGAGCCCTCGGGGCGCTGGCCGGAAGGCGATGGCGAGGCCGATCAGCGTCGCCACCACCACCGCGCCGACCCCGAGAATCGCGAACACCGTCTTGTTGCTGGAGTCGACGGGCTGCAGCTGCGCGTTGGTGGACCCGGTGGACTGGTAGGCGGCGAGGCCTGGCGAGGTGTCGCCCACCGAGGGAACGGCGGGGAGCGAAGGCGAGCTGTGCTCGACCAGGTTCGGCGCCGCCATGCGCGGGGTGAACGGCGCGGGCGCAGGGCCCGGCCGACGGGCGTTGGGCGGCAGGCCGTTGGCGTCGTTCGACAAGACGGGCGGCCCCGGCCGCGCCATCTGGCCGATGCCCTGGGTCATGGCGTCGGGGCCCGCCATGTGGGGCACCATGCCGCGCGCCGGCGCCTGACGACCTGGGTCGGTCGCCGGGTCGGGCAGCTCGGGGCGGTTGCGAATGTTGAGCGCGCGGGTGGAGTCCTGGCCGGGGTTGGTGGAGTCGTCGCTCAGGCCGTCGGCCATCAGCGTCGCCTCGTGCTCCTCCTTGCCCACGGTGTGCACGGCCTGGGCGGCGGTGAGGCGCGGCAGGTTGGTGACCGGCCGCGGCGCCGAGGGCGCGGGCCCCAGGGTTGGCGGCGGCGCCCTGACGACGGGCGGCAGGTTCATCTGCGACGGCGCGACCGACGGCGGCGCCATGGTGGGCATGGCGGTGACGGCGCTGGCGTTGACCTGCATGCCTGCCGGGCTGGGCACGGTGCCGAGGCCGAAGCCCATGTCGGCGGCCGCCAGCATGCCCTCGGGCGGCTTGATGTCGCTGTACTCCTGGAGCCGCGTCTTCTCCTTGTCCACGTCCTCCGCGAAGGTGGCCTTCATGAAGGCCGCGAGGTCCTTTCGGCCGAAGGAGTACCCCGAGGTGTAGAGGAACTTGCGGAGATCTTCGCCCAGCTCGCTGGCGTACGAGTAGCGCTCGTCCACGTCCTTCGCGAGCGACTTCATGACGATCTTCTCGAGCGCGTCGGGGATCTTCCGGTTGAAGTGCGACGGCGGGAGCACCTCGACCTTGCGCACCTTCTCGAGCACCGAGAAGTCGGAGTCGCCCACGAAGAGGCGCTCGCCTGTCAGCATCTCGTAGAGGCAGACGCCGATGGCGAAGACGTCGCTGCGGCGATCGAGCGGCAGCCCGCGGATCTGCTCCGGGCTCATGTACCCGAACTTGCCCTTGAGGATACCGGCCTGGGTCTTGGTCGCCTTGCCCGCCGCCTTCGCGATGCCGAAGTCGATGACCTTGACCTCGCCCTCGTAGCTGATGATGGCGTTCTGCGGCGAGACGTCGCGGTGCACGATGCCCATCGGGCGCCCGTTCTTGTCGTTGGCGCGGTGGGCGTAGTCGAGCCCCTCGCAGCACTGGGCGATGAGGTACGCCGTCAGGGGAATCGGCGCCGGCTCTCCGCGCTTGCGGCAGCGATCGAAGACCGCCCGCATGTCCTTGCCCGACACGTACTCCATGGCGATGAAGTACGAGTTGGCGATCGACGACAGCTCGTAGATCTGCGCGATGTTCGCGTGGTTCAGCTGAACCGTGATCTTCGCCTCGTCGATGAACATCGTGATGAACTCTTCATCCTCCGCGATGTTGGGGAGAATGCGCTTGATGGCGACCAGGCGCTCGAAGCCGCCGGCGCCAAACGTCTTGGCGCGCCACACCTCGGCCATGCCGCCGATGTTGATGCGGTCGAGCAGCAGGTACTTGCCGAACGGAATGGGCTGACGCTTCGGAGCGGTAGTCACGGAGTCCTTCGACGACTGCGATGCACGAAAACGAGAAACCGAGCGTAGCGCGCCCACCTTCGAGGCCGACGAAGAAGTGTGGGGCGCCGCATGTGGGAAAGGGTGCGCCTCCCCACTCAGCCAGCGAGCACCCGCGCGGGGTCGGTGCGCGAGGCGCGACGGGCCGGCAGCCACGCGCCTGCCACCGCCGCCAGCACGCCCAGCACCACCCCGCCGCCCAGCAGCCACACCGGCCGCTGGAACCAGCTGTCGGGCTTGAAGGGGAACTCGGGCACCAGGTGCACCGCGGCCAGGTCGAGGCCCAGGCTCGCCGCCAGCGCCAGCGCGGTGCCCAGCACGCCGCCCACCACGCCCAGCACCAGCGCCTCCACCAGCACCAGGCGGAACAGCGCGCGCCGTGACGCCCCCACGGCGCGCATCACGCCGAGCTCCTTCTCACGCGCGCGCACCGAGGCCGAGAAGGCGTGCGCGATGTTGAACGCCGCCAGCAGGCAGATGAGCACCGACAGCAGCGCCAGGCTCGAGGTGCTGATGGCCACCGCCGCGCCTGCGTTCTCCGACATGCGCCGCTCCTGGTCGTCGACGCGCAGGCCCATGGCCTTCACCGCCGCGACGATGCCCGGCACCCGCGAGGGGTCGGTGGCCTTGAGCGCCACCCCGGTGAACGTCTTCGCGTCGAGGTTGGCGGCGGCGTTGATGCGGCGGGCGGCCTCGAGCGGAATGGTGATGCCCGCGAGCAGCCCGCGATCCGACACGCCCACCAGCTGCGCCTGCGATGGAATGGCCGACGCGCTCTGCGGCGTGCTGGTGACGAAGCTGCGGTTGAAGTCGATGGGGAAGATGAAGCCCGTCAACAGCTGGCCCGACAGCTGCGGCAGCGAGCGCTGGGGCGCGAAGCTCTTGTTGTAGATCTCGAGCAGCCGCGTCGAGGCGATGGCGGGAATCGGCTTGTCGGGGCCGGGGTCGACGAACTCGCCGAGCAGCACGTCGCCTCTGACGAAGTCGGGCTCGACGCCCACCGCGAGCACCTCGAGCCCCATGTGGAGCGGCCGCCCGAAGAAGTCGCCCCGGTAGATGGTGACGGCCGGCGCGCGCACGTTCATCTTCTTGAAGGCGCGCTCGACGCCCGGCAGCGCCGAGAGCCGCGCCACCGTGGCCTCGTCGAGCGTGCCGCCGCCGAGCAGCCCGAACGAGAGCTGCGCGGGCACCACCTCGACGAGGCTCGAGTCGACGGGGAACACCTTCTCGCGAACGATGGCGCCCACGCCGAGCCCGAGCGAGACGAAGAACACCAGCGACGCCACGCCCACCGCCAGCCCGAAGGCCGACGAGAGCGCGCTGCGGCGGTCGCGCGCCAGCGAGAGCTTCACCAGGGGCCAGAGCGAGCCGCTCACGACAGCTTCCCCCCGGCCAGCGTCAGCACCCGCGAGGCCGCCGAGCGCAGCCGCTCTTCGTGCGTCACCGCCACGATGGTGAGCCCGCCGGCGTTGAGCGTCTTGAAGAGCGCGACGACCTCGTCGGCGGTGGCGGCGTCGAGGTTGCCGGTCGGCTCGTCACACAACAGCAGCCTCGGCGACGAGAACAACGCGCGCGCGATGGCGACCCGCTGCCGCTCCCCGCCCGAGAGCTGCCCGGGGGCGCGGGCCCCGTGCGCCGCGGTGAGGCCGACGCGGGCCAGCGCGGCCTGCGCCCGCGCGTGCAGCGCACCGACCGGGTTCGCGGCGAACCGCGCGGGGAGCAGCACGTTCTCGAGCGCCGACACCCCCGACATGAGGTGGAAGGACTGGAAGACGAAGCCGACCGTCTCGTTGCGAAAGCGAGCCAGCGCCGCGTCGGCCAGGCCGTCGAGCCGGGTCCCCGCCACCGTCACCTGCCCGCGGTAGTCGGTGTCGAGGCCGCCCAGCACGTGGAGCAGCGTCGACTTGCCGCTGCCGCTGCGCCCGACGATGGCCACGAACTCGCCGTCGGCGACGGTCAACGAGACGCCGTCGAGCACCGCCAGCCGGCCGCGGGCGCCGTCGTCGTAGTGCCGCTCGAGCTGCCTGGCGTCGATCACGCCGCGGCCCGCCGAGTCATGGAACCTTCGCGCCCGTCGGCGCTGCCAGCGCCAGCGACAGCTTCACCGCCGCCGTCACGGTGCCGTCCTTCGCCGAGGCGGTCAGCGACACCTGCTTGAGGTCGTCGGTGGCGTCGAGCCAGCGCACGGTGGTGGGCTTGAGCGCGAAGCCCCCCAGGCCCCACGCGCTCTCAGGCAGCGCGCGCACCGAGTCGGCGAGCTTCGTCAGATCGACCGTCACGCTCAGCGCCGAGGCCGGCGTTGCTTCGGGCGCGGGCACGGCGGCCGAGGCCAGCAGCGCGTCGAGGCGCTGCACCGGCGACGCGAAGGCCACCAGGCTCCCCTTCGGCGCGAAGTGCACGCCCTGCCCCTGCGACCAGGTGGTGAAGTACAGGTCCTTCCCCTCCCGCTGCTGCTTCTCGAGCCTGGCGCCGAAGCGCGGCGCCACCGCGGCCACCTTCTCGAGCACCGGCATGATCACCTCGGGCGAGGCCACCGGCGCCAGGCCCGCCAGGTGCGCGTACGCGAACGGGTTGGTCTGGCGGAGGTCGAACGACGGAACCCCGCGGTCCATCGGCGGGCGGTCGGCGAGGGACAACGAGAACACGGTGCCGGGCACCACCTTGTCGAGCACCTCGGCCTTCAGCTGGAAGCCGCCCTGCTCGAAGGCGCGCGCGAGGTGCGGGCCGAGCAGCTGCCCCGAGACGACCCCCAGCCCCTTCGCGTCACCCGCGTAGCGCCCCACCAGGAAGGCGTCGGCCGGGAGCGCGGTCGAGTGGTCCTTCGCGGGCTGCGCGGTCAGCGCCGCCAACAGCTCGGGCTTGTCCTTCCACTGCCCCACGACGCGGGCCTCGACGGCGGTGGCCGACAACGAGAGGGTGACGAAGGCGTTGAGCAGCGGGGTGCCCTGCAGCGCCAGGCTCCCCGACCCGGCCCACAGGTAGAGGTCGTGCGCGGGGGCGCCCTTGCGGGCCGCGGCGAGCTCGGCGTCCTTGTCGAGGCGATCGGTCTCGGTGAGTGAGGCCGCCTGGCCCAGCTTGGCGATCATGTCGTCGCGCCCGACGAAGGCCCAGCCGTTGGCGAGCGCGTACCCCAGCCGCGCCGGCTGCCCCTGCTGGGTCGAGAACGTCTTCACCGTCACCGCGCCCTGCTGCTGTTGGGCCCCCGCGCCGGCGCCGAACCGGTTCACCGAGATGCCCTCGAGGCGGGCGTGCAGCGCCGACGCGTCTTTCACCGGCAGCACCAGGTAGACGTCACCCGACAGCAGCACCGCCGCACCGAGCGCGCGCGAGGGGTCGAGGCCGGCCTGCTCGATGGCGCGGGGGTCGCGCAGGTCGACGCCCAGCTGCCTGACGACCTCGTCGGCGAAGCCCTTCGCGTTGGCGAACCCCTGCAGCGGGGCGATGAAGCCCGCGACCTTGAGCTGCTCGAGCAGCGTCAGCTTGCCGCCGAAGACCTGGAGCGACGGCACCACCACCACCGCGAGCGCCCCGCGCGGCAGCACGTGCTCGATGCCGCCGCTCGAGACCTCGGCCTGCTTGCCGCACCTCGAGCAGCCCGCCAGCGCGAGCACCAGCGCCAGCCACAGCCGCCTCGTCATGAGCGCACCTTCACGCTCGGCGCGCCCGGCAGCGACGACAGCTCCTCGGTGACCACCATGAACGACTCCATGTCGCGCACCGTCTCTTCGGTCGCGGCCACCTCGGCCGACAGCGCGTCGAGCTGGCGGGTGACGACCTGCGGGTCTCGAATGGCGATGGACTGCTCGTGGGTCAGGCGCAAGAGGTCCTCGATGCTGGCCAGCTGGTGACTCACCACCTCACGGCTCTCTTCGGCCTGTACGAAGCGCGCCAGGCGTTTCTTCAGAATCTCAGCGCGCCGGGCCTTCACCTCTCGGAGCCGCTCGTTCTTCTCGGCGTCGAGGTCGGCCACCAGCTCGCTGAGCTCGGCCTCGACGCCCTGGCGATCGGCCGCGTTGAGGAACTTGCGGTAGCTGTTGAGGGTGGTGACGAGCCGCAGGAACGAGGTGAGCAGGGTGTCGAGGCGCGCCTCGCTCGAGGCCTGCAGCACCCCGCCCCCGGGGAGCTTCCCGTACTCGTCGAGGATGCGGCCCTTGAGCGCCCGGAGCTGCTCGTAGTGCTCCCGCTGGCTGGGCGCGAGCTCGGCCAGCAGCGCCTGCTCCTCTTCGGGGCTCGCCACCTCGGCCGACGTCTGCGCCTCGGAGTTCGCCCGCACCGCCCGCCGAAACGACGGCATCGTCGACAAGAAGGTGAGGTAGGCCACTGACGCGCCGCCGGCTGCCAGCAGCGGCACCCAGTCGCCGATGATGACGGACGCCGCCGCGCCCGCCGCGAGCGCGAAGAGGTTGGCCGGCATCAAGAGCGCGGCCCGCAGGTAGTTGGGGCTGGATTTCTTCACGGGCGCAGGGTGGCCGAAACGTACTTCAGCGCCCCCAGGTCCGCAGTCTCTTCGGTGGTCGGCGCCAACGAGGGGCCCGCCAGCTTCGCCGAGAGCGCGACGGCCGACTGGTAGAGCTCGCCGTACGTCACCGGCGACTCGCCCGCGAGGCCGAAGAAGGCCAGGTTCTCGCGGGTGCTGGCCGGGGGCGCGGCCTCGATGGCCTCGGTCGGGTCGCCCAGCTCCGGGGCGAACGCGCCCAGGGCGCGCGCGGCGGGCTCCGGCGCCTTCACCACCTGCGAGCTGGCGTCGAGCGTTCCCCGAATGAGGCGGCGCACGGCGTCGGGGTACCTGGCGGCGAACTCCCCCCGCGCCACCAGCACCGTGGCCAGCAGGTGCGGCGCGTCGGCGGTGGTGGACACCAGCGAGCCGCCGAGCTCTCGAACCATGGGGTGCACGTCACCGACGAACCCCGCGGCCACGTCGGCCTTCCCCTCTTTCAGCGCCGCCCCTGCCTGAAGGGCCGAGTCGAGGGGCACGAAGGTGACGTCGCGCGTGGACAGCCCGGCCCGCGAGAGCACCCACAGGGTGAAGTAGTGGCTGGGGCTCCTGGGCTCGGTGGCCACGCGCTTGCCCGCCAGCTGCGCCGGGAGCAGCGTGCCGCTGCGGGTGCCCAGCACGTCCTGCCCGCGGCTGCGCCCCAGGAGCATCACCGTCTTCGGCGCCGCGTCGCGCAGCGGAGCCGCCGACATGCCCAGGGTCCACACCGAGAGGGCCGCGAGATCGACCCCGCCGTTCTCGGCCCCCTTCACCAGGGCGCGCCGGAGCGCGTCTTCGGACTCGTAGCGCACCGCCTTCACCTCGAGCGCGTAGGCCGAGCGGAACAGCCCGGGCCGCGTCTCGTCGCCCGCGGCCCACACCAGCGCCGAGACGGTGCCGCGCGGCACCACCCCCACCAGCACCGGCCGGGTGGGGATCGAGGCCACGTCGTCCACCGGCGCGGTGACGCCCGCGGGGAAGTCGCCCACCGCCAACCGCGGCGCGCGCCCCTGCACCCGGTCGCGCACCCGCTCGACGTAGCCGAGCCTCAGCACCAGCAGGGCGCCGGCGCCGAGGCCCACGAACAGCAGCGTGGCGATGAAGCGGCGGCCGCGCATGGGGCCGTCACTTCACCTCGACCTTCTTGCCGATGGTCTTCTCACCGGTGGCCGAGACGTCAGACACGGGCGCGGGGCTGTCGAGGCCCATCTCCATCTTGAACTGCTTGACCAGCTCCGAGGCCTGGAGCTGCTCGGCCTCTTCTTCGATCTTGATGCGCTCGTGGTCCACCGACTCGAGCGCCATCTGCATGCGCGCCTCGTTGACGGCGGTCTGCTCCTCGACCTTTCGCATCATCTCGTCATGGGTGGCGTCGATGCCGGCCACCTCGAACGACTCCATCGCGTCGGCGACCTTGGCCTGCCACTTGGCGCGGCGCGCGTCGCGAATGGCCGACATCGCCTCGGCGGTCTTCTTGTCCTTCTCGCGCATGAACGCCTTCTTGACGTTCAGGGCCTTGTCGTAGGCCGCGCGGGCGGTCTGGAGCTGGGCCTCGTTGCGCGACAGCGCCCCGCGCTCCATCTGCAGGCGGGTGGCGTACTGCGCCGCGAGGTCGTCGCGCCCACCCTGGATGGCGGCCTTCACCTTGGCGGTCAGATCGCCCACCTCGGTCTTGTACTTGGCGTTCTCTTTCTCGAGCAGGGTGACGTTCGCGCGCACCATCGCGATCGACTCGTTCATCTTGGGCACCTGATCGTTCAGGTCCCTGATGTTCTGCTCGAGGATCAGCTCTGGGTCTTCGATGGTGCTGACGAAGAACCCGACGAAGCTTCGCATCGCCCGCTTGAAGCGTTGCCACATGATGGCTCGATCTCCCTGATCTGTCGGGTGTGAAGGACCCGACCGTGCCGCCTACTGTACCGCCCTTCGCCCAACACGTCTCGGGCTGCCGTCTGATTGCCTGACCGGCCCACGAGAGTGCGAACAACCGCCGCGGCCCGTCCGTTCCCGGAGCGCCGAGTGGCCGGCGAAGTCGAGGCGGTCAGCGCTGGTTGAGCGGGGCCGAGTTGGGGCTGCCGGCGCGGAGCTTGGGGCCCAGCGGGGCGCTGCCCCAGGCCGTGCCCTCGACGCCCCCGCGGTTGATCACGAAGTCCACGTCGTAGTCGCCGGGGGGCACGCGCAGGCGGTAGTTCGGCCCGCCCCCGCTGAAGCCCCAGTTGTACGTGCGCCCGTCGAAGCGGAGCAGCCGCAGGCCCACCTCTTCGCCGCCGACCAGCTTGCGCACGAGCTGCCCGCCGACGCGGATGGGGCCGGTCACCAGCACGGTGTTGTAGTTGATGTCGTCGTTCACCGAGCCCTGCTGCTCGATGAGCAGCTGCGTGGCCGTCAGCCGCCAGCCCGCCGCGTACTCGGGGTACACGTCGCGATCGATGACGAAGTAGACGTCGTAGTTGCCGACCGGCAGGCGAACGCGGAACTGCCCGTCCTCGGCGGTGACGACGCGGCGCATGAAGAAGCTGTTGCGGTACTCGGGCGAGCGGTTGGCGAAGTAGAAGGTGCCGACCGGAATGCCGGGCGGAGGCGGCTGGCCGTCGATGTACACGCGGCCGCTGTAGGTGCCGGTCTTGATGTCGATCGGCATCGTGGTCGGCCCCTGCACCTGCTTGAAGCGGTCGACGACGAACCAGCCCGTCACCAGATCGTCGGCGAACTCATCGGAGATCTGCAGCACCGTGAAGTAGTTGCCGGCGAAGGCGCGCAGGTTGAACGAGGCCGAGTCGAGCGGCACCTGGTACTCGAGGAAGTTGTCGGAGTTCGCCGCGCCGGCGAAGCCGTACATGAACATGTTCCAGTTGAAGTTGAGCTTCGGCTGCACCGGCACGCCGTCGATGCTGATGCTGCCCTCGATCGACTCGGTGCCCAGGCTCGCCGTCAGCCGGCGATCGGTGCGCAGGTCGATCGCCCCCACCAGCGGCACGTTCGAGATCTCTGCCGGGTACGTCTTGTCGGGGGTGCCGACGAAGCTCAGGGTGACCCCATACTCGCCGCGCGGCACCAGGCCCGTGACGGTGCGGTAGCCGCCTTCGTGGTGCGTGAGCACCGTGGCGTCACGCTCGCCCGGAATGGTGTACCGCAACGAGAAGTCGGTGCCGGCGCGGCGGTCGGGCAGCGGCCGGCCGTCGAGGAGGATCTCACCCTCGAGGGTGACGGTGGGGATCACCATGTCGAGCGCCTGGTCGCGATCGAACTGGAGCTGGGTGGGCGCCACCATGTAGCGGCGCAGCTCGGTGCCGTAGAGCGCCGAAGGCGGCGAGTTGAGGAACACCGCGAACTGCCCCTCGAGCAGCTTGAGCTCGTAGGAGCCCGCCTGGCTCTGGGTGGCGACCCGCTGCGCGGCGGCGAAGCCCAGGCGCGAGGCGCCGTACACCTCGAGGCCGGTGTCGTAGGGCGTTCGCGTCGGCGTGAAGGGCAGCCCACCGAACAGGGCCGCGCCAGCCAGGGTGTGGGTGCGCCCCTCGAGGCGCCGCTGCTGATCGTCGCGCAGGTCGAGGCGCCCGTAGTCGATCTGGCCCTCGTGGTTCAGGAACACGCCCGCCGGCTGGTAGTAGAAGATGTCGTAGTTGCTGCGGAGCACCTTCACGTCGTACTGGCCCGTCGCCGGCAGCACCGCCTCGTACTCCGAGCGAACGTTCGCGCCCTTGAACTCGAGCTTGAACCCCGCCGCCGGGCGGCCGTCGAGCAAGGCCTGCCCTGACGCGCTCCGCACCGCGGCGCAGAGGCCGAAGACGAACGATCCGTCAGGCGTCTCTTCGACGCCGCCGTCGTCCAGCACCACCCGGCCGAACGACTCCGGTGGGCACGGCTCACCCGCCACCCACGCCACCTCTGGCGGGCCCGCGTCGACGACCGACACCACCGGTCGACCGGCGTCAGGCCTGGCCGCGACGACGACCTCGGTGGTGGGCTCAGGCTCCACGGTGCGCGCCGGTGGGGGGCAGCCGAGCAGCGCCGTCGCCGCCCACACCACCACCACCATCGCGCTCGACGAACGGTTCACCAAAGCTGCTCCCGGGACAGGTGGGAAAAAGAGAGCCCCACATGTGCTCGCGCGACGAAGCAAACGCAACGCCATCACGCAAGAGCCTGTGTTTCCTCGTGAATTCTCGCCAGGACCGAGGTCGGGGCGCGCCACCTGCCAACAAAGTAGCGCCGCGGGCCTCGCACCTCACTCCAGCTGGGAAAGGAGCCGCCGGGCGTGGGCGGCGGCGCTGGTGCGCACGGCGGCCGCGTCGAGCGTCACCGGGAGCCGGTCGCGGAGCACCAGCTGCCCGTCGATGATGACGTGGCGCACGTCGCGCGCCTGGGCCGAGTACACGATGGTGGCGACGGGGTCGTCCGACACCGGCGTGAGGTGGGCGCCTGAGACGTCGACGAGGGTGAGGTCGGCCTTGAGGCCCGGCTCGATGGCGCCGACCTCTCCTTCCAGCCCCAGCGCGCGCGCGCCGTTGACGGTGGCCAGCTCCAGCACCTTCATCGCCGAGAAGCCCGTCGGCCCCACGCGCGGCAGGTGAATGAGCGCCGCCAGCCGCAGCTCGTGGAAGATGTCGAGGGTGTTGTTGCACGGCGCCCCATCGGCGCCGAGGCCGACGGTGATGCCCTGGGCCACCAGCTCGGGGATCTTCGCCACCCCCGAGGCCAGCTTGAAGTTCGCGCTCGGGCAGTGGGCCACGCAGGTGCGCGTCTCTCGCAACAGCCGCTGCTCCTCGGCCGTCACCCACACACAGTGCGCCAGGGTGGTGTGCGGGCCCAGCATGCCCAGGGAGCCGAAGTACGAGACGTTGTCGAGGCCCGTCTTCTCGCGAACCAGGTCGCACTCGGTGGGGTTCTCGCTGGCGTGGGTGTGAATTCGAACGCCGCGGGCCTTCGCCTCTTCACCCACCCGCCGCATCAGCTGCTCGGTGCACGAGAGCACGAAGCGCGGCGCGAAGGCGTAGCGCAGCCGCCCGCCCTCGGCGCCGTTCCACCGCTCGAGGAGCCGAACGCTCTCGTCGAGGCTGGCCTGGGTCGTCTCGCGCAGGCCCGAGGGCACGCCCTGCCCCGCGTCCATCATGCACTTGCCGCCCACCAGCCGAATGCCCGCGTCGCGCGCCGACTCGAAGACGCTGTCGTAGTGACGCACCGAGCCCATGTCGAGGCAGGCCGTGGCGCCCGAGGTGATGAGCTCGAGGAAGGTGAGGTCGGCCGACGCGCGCATCGACGCCGCGTCGTGCGAGGCCTCGAAGGGCCAGATGCGCTCCCGGAGCCAGTCGAGCAGCTCGAGCCCGTCGGCGTGGTTGCGGCACAACGTCTGGCACGCGTGCAGGTGCGAGTGAATCAGCCCGGGCAGCACCACCAGGCCCCGCCCGTCGATGACCCGCGCCGCGTGCCGGCGCCGCGCGCGAGAGTGGGGCCCCACCGAGGCGATGCGGTTGCCGTCGATGACGATGTCGGCGTCGCGCAAGACCTCGCGCGAGGCGTTCATGGTGACGACGGTGGCGTTCCGAATGAGCAGCTCCACGGCGGGCAGCATGTTGGCTCACGCCGTGGCAGAGGTACACTTTTCAGGTGCTGACGCTTCGAACGCTGACCTTCCTCATCGACCTGCCCGGGCAGGCGCCCGACTACGTGAGGCCGCCGGGCGCCACCACCCCGCGGTACATCGAGCTGCTCGAGAACAACACCCACCTGGTCTACCCGGCGCTGGCGGTGCTGGTGCTGGTGCTGATCGCCCTGGGCATCCTCCAGGCCTGGCGCTCGGAGGACATGGACGGCCTGCAGAAGGCCGAGCTCAAGCGCGACATCATCAAGGAGCTGCGCCGCGAGGTGCACGGCATGAGCGCCGACGCCATCTCGAAGGCCGTCGGGGTGCCCTCACTGAAGCTCTTGCGGATCCTCGAAGAGATGCAGAAGGACAGCATTCTCGAGTCGCGCACCGACACCCGGCGCCTGACGACGTGGAAGATGAAGGGCGTCTGACGTCACTGCGCGATGGCGCGCAGGTTCGACACCACGCAGCTGCCCGTCGTCGGGTACGGGCACGGGGAGCCGTAGGGGTCGTCGGTCTCGAACACCGCGAAGACGCGGTAGGCCGTGCCCACCTGCGGCGCCGCGCCACCGTCTTGCTGGCCGAAGCCGATCTGCCCCAGCACGCGCGAGACCGGCTGCGACGGCGACGCGGTGCCGTTGAGCTGCGCCGGCAGCGTCGGCGGCGTCGACCACCAGAAGAAGCGACAGGCCCCGCCCGCGCCCGGCAGACACTCCTCGAAGGGCTCGGTGCCGGTGCCGCCGTCCGCGAGGAAGGTGGCCTGCCAGAGCTGCGCGGTGCGAATCGTCAACGGCGCGTCACCCGCGTTCGACAGGCCCGAGTAGTTCTGCACCACGCTGGGCACCTGCCCCGAGAGGCTGATGTTGATGTCCGACGGCACGCCACGCGGCAGCAGTGACTGGCCGTTCAAGATGACGACGAAGGCCTGCGGCAGGCGGTTGGTGCCCAGCGGCTCGTTCTGGCGCGTCCAGAAGATCTGCGCCTGGTCGGCGGCGTCGTCACGGCACTGCGACGAGGGCCGGTAGGTGACGGTGACGGGCGCGGTCTCCCACGGCTTGGGGTCGGTCACCAGGTTCGGCAGCCGGGTGGTGGCCACCGTGAAGCGGCCAGCGTCGGGCGCGGGCGCGTTCGAGAACTCGAAGTCGACGTTGGTGCCGCCGTCGCAGCGCCCTCCGGCCAACAGGTTGATGAGGCTGAAGGCGTACGAGACCGGCGTGTTGCCTTCGTTGCGCACGTACAGGCGGCCGGCGCGCGACGACGCCACCGTGCCGCCGTCGCTGCCCAGGCACCGCACCCCGCCGTCTTCTGGGAACAGGCGGTTGTCGCACAGCGAGCCGAAGGGGAACTGCAGCGTGGTGGTGGTGCGGTCGGAGCACGTCTCCATCGGCGAGTCGTCGAAGCGGAAGCACAGCCGCGGCACCGCCTCGATGGCCTTGCCGCGCACCGAGACCCGCAGGGGGTCGAGCCCGCCGCCCAGGGTGACGTCGATGGTCGCCATCAGGTCGCCGGTGGCCATGGGCGCGAAGCGCAGCGTCACCTTCGCGCTCGCGCTCGCCGCCAGCGTCGTCTGCAGCGGCGTGAGGCTTCCCGACAGGCCCGCGGGCATGGCCGGCGTCAGCGTCGCGGCCGTCACCGCCAGCTCGTTGGAGCCCGCGTTGGTGAGCGTGAGGTCGAGCGACCGCTCTTCGCCCACGTACACCTCGCCGAAGTCGAGCGTGCGCGGCATCACCGTGGCGACCGCCGCGATGCCCGTGCCGAACAGGGTGAGGGGCACCGTCGGCCGCTGCGGATCGTCGGTCTTCAGCGTCACCGTGCCCATCTCGCGCAGGTCGGGCTCGGTGGGCTTGAAGGTGAAGGCGAACATCAGCTCGCCGTTCTGCTCGATGCTGACCGGCAGCGTCTCGCCGTTGCCGAACTTCGCGTTCGCGAAGGTGGCCTCGCTGATGTTCAGCACCGCGCTGCCGGCGTTGCGCAGCCGGATGCGCGCCGTCGCGGTGGTGTTGAGCTGCACCTGGCCGAAGTCGATGACCGAGCGCTCGTTGCCCATGTCGTCGAGCACCTCGAGCCGGGGGAAGGTGCGGCGCACGCGGTCGTCGCAGGTGCACGAGGGGAGCGCGGCCACACACAGCGCCAGCAGCGCAGAGACGATTCTTGGGGTCATGTTCACACCAGCTCCGACTTCGGGCTTCGGGCCATCAGCTCGAGCACGGCGGCCTTCGCGCTCTTTCCTTCGTAGGCGATCTGGTACACCTGCGAGCAGATCGGCAGCTCGACGCCCAGCTTCGCCGACAGGTCCTTCGCGCTCCTGGCCGTCTTCACGCCTTCGGCGACCTGCTTCATCTCTTTGAGGATGTCGTCGAGCGAGCGCCCCTTGCCCAGCTCGATGCCCACCTTGCGGTTGCGCGAGAGCTCGCCGGTGCAGGTCAGCACCAGGTCGCCCATGCCGGCGAGGCCCGAGAGCGTGAGCGGGTTGGCGCCCATGCGCATGGCGATGCGGCTGATCTCGGCGAGGCCGCGGGTGATGATGGCGGCGCGCGTGTTGTGGCCCAGGCCCAGCCCGTCGCTGACCCCCGCGGCGATGGCGATGACGTTCTTGAGGCTGCCGCCCACCTGCACTCCCACCACGTCGGTCGAGGTGTAGGCCCGGAAGCGCTCGCTCGAGAAGAGCGCCTGCGCCTTCTGCGCCGTCTTCTCCCAGCGCGAGGCGATGGTGACGACGGTCGGCATGCCCAGCACCATCTCTTTGGCGAAGCTGGGCCCCGAGAGCACCGCGATGCTGGGGTGGTACGACTCGGGCAGGCACTGCTCCAGCACCTCGGTCATGGTGAGGAGCGTCTCGTTCTCGATGCCCTTGGCGACCGACACCACCGGCACGTGGCTGGGCACCCAGGCGGCGACCTTCGACATCAGGTCGCGCGTGGCCTGAGACGGCGTGGCGACCGCCACCAGCTCGGCGCCCTCGGCCGCGTGCCGCAGGTCGGTGCTCCCGCGGATCTTCGGTGAGAGCGGAAGGCCCGGCAGGTAGCCCGGGTTCTCGTGGCGCTCGTTGATGGCGGCGATGGTGGCGGCGTCGCGGCCCCACAGCACCACCTCGTCGAAGTTCGCGGTCAACACCGACGCGATGGCCGTTCCAAAACTGCCTGCTCCGAAGACGGTGGCTTTCTTCATGAGGCCGCCTGCTTATTCCCCCACCGGCCCTCAAGTCGACCCGCATTCGTCACGCGGGCGGCGCTGCTACAGCCCGGTGACGAGCCCCACCGAGACGGTCGGCATCACCGGGCTGTCGTCGGGGCGCAGGTGCACGTCGAGGCCGAGCGAGAAGAGGAAGCTGGTGCGCTCCGACAGCGGCAGCTCCGCGCCGACCCGGGTCAGCACGTTGTGCCCGAGCAGGTAGCTGGCCGGCACGCCCTGCAGCGGCGTCGAGGCGAAGGGCTCGGTGTCGACGGTGAGCATGTAGCGCAGGTCGACGAAGAGCCGCGCCGCCCGCAGCGACGCCGCCTGGTACGAGAGGATGGCGCCGGGCGCGAAGTTGAAGTTGCGGCGGCCGCTGATCCACCGGGTGCCGCGCGTCTCTTTGCTGGCGCGCTGGTTGAAGAACGCCGCCCCGCCCTCGAAGCTCACCGCGAAGGTGACGCCGGTGCCCTTGCCGAAGCCGTACTTCACCAGCAGGCGCACCTCGTTCATCAGCAGGTAGAAGCTGTCGAGGCCCACCCCGACGTCGAGGTTGTCGAGCAGGCCGATCGACGCCCGCAGCTGGAAGAACGGGAAGCCCAGCACGAAGGCCTGGCCCCGCTTCCATTGGCCCAGCGCGGGCGCGCCGAACATCGACACCGAGTTCGGCTCCTCACGCGGGCGCAGCCGCTGCCGCACGTCGGACGG
>JACSRE010000199.1 GCA_014879945.1 Myxococcus sp. | reverse complement strand
GACGCGCCGCCCGCGCCCATCGTGGTGACGCCGTCGCCGAGCCCCGCCAGGCCCGCCCCGGCCCTCGAAGAGGCGTTCTTCGAAGACACCATCGGCAGCACCTCGCAGCCCTTCTCGGGCGAGCACCTGATCGCCCCGCGCTCGCGCGCGCTGCCCATCGTGATCGTCCTGGGCTTCATCGTCGGCATCATCGGCACCGTGATGGTGATGAGCGACCAGGGCCCGGGTGAGGCCGTGGCGGTCGACGCCGGCGCCGAGCTGGTGGTGGCGCCGGTGGTGACCCCCGAGGTGCCGGTCGAGGTGACCGACGCGGGCGCCGAGGCGGACACCGCCGACGGCGGGGTGCTGGTCGACGCCATGGCCCTGCCGGTCGCGCCGGGCGACGACGCGGGCGCCGCGCCCCTGCAGCCGGGCCCCGACCGGGACGCGGGCGCACCGGTGATGCCCGACGCAGGCGCCGCGGTGGCGCTGGCGCTCGATGCCGGCGCGGCCGCGCCTTCGGCCCGTGACGCCGGCGTGGCCGTGTCCGCGGCCGATGCGGGCCTCAAGCCGGTGGTGGACGCGGGCTCGCCCGTGCTCGTCGCGAGCGCCAAAGACGCCGGCGCCGTCGCGGCCCCGACGGGCGGCGCGCTGACCGACGCCGAGTTCGACAAGCTCATCGAAGACGGCAAGGCCGCCATCGTCGCCGAGCGCTGGGGCAAGGCGGTGCAGCTCTACCAGCAGGCGGTGAAGGACCGGCCGGCCGACGTGCCCGCGCGCACCGGGCTGGGCATCAGCCTGGTCTTCTCGGAGCCCAACCTGCGCGGCCTGCGTGACGCCGTGGGCCACCTCAAAGAGGCGACCAGGGCCGACCCGACCAACGCGCGGGCCTGGTTGGCGCTCGGCATCGCCTTGCAGAACCTGGGGCGCGACGCCGAGGCCAAGGCGCCGTACCGCAAGTTCCTCGAGCTGAACCCCAAGGGCTCGCAGGCCGAAGAGGTGCGCGCGGCCCTCCAGGCGATTCCGTAGGCCACGGGCCCGCCCGAACGTGGCTGGCGCTCGCGGGGAGCCGCAGGTAGAGCGGCCCCGTGCTGGTGCTGGGTATCGAGACCTCGTGTGACGAGACGGCCGCGTCGGTGGTGCGCGATGGGCGCGTCGCGCTCAGCGACGTCATCTCGACCCAGATGGACATTCACCGCCGGTGGGGCGGGGTGGTGCCCGAGCTCGCCAGCCGCAACCACGTGCTCCAGGTGATGCCCGTCATCGACGAGGCCCTCACCCGCGCGGGCGTCACGCTCTCTGCGCTCGACGGGCTGGCCGTCACCAGCGGGCCGGGGCTGCAGGGCGCCTTGCTGGTGGGCCTGCAGGTGGCGAAGGCGCTCTCGCTCGCGACAGGGCTGCCGCTGGTGGGCGTCAACCACCTCGAGGGCCACCTGCTGGCGATTCGCCTCGCGCCCGAGGCCCCGGAGCCGCCGTTTCTGGGGCTGTGCGTCTCGGGCGGCCACACCACGCTCTACGACGTGCAGGCGTATGGCACCTACCAGCGCCTCGCCACCACGCGCGACGACGCCGCCGGTGAAGCGTTCGACAAGGTGGCCCGGCTGCTGGGCCTGCCGTACCCGGGGGGCCAGCCCATCGACACCCTCGCGCAGCAGGGCGACCCGAAGGCCATCAACTTCCCCCGGGCGCTGCGCGGCGACGGCGTGCTCGACTGGAGCTTCTCGGGCCTGAAGACCTCGGTGCTCCAGCACGTGCAGCTGCACGGCGTGCCGACCGGGCAGGCCCTCGCCGACGTCTGCGCCTCGTTTCAAGAGGCGGTGGCCGACGCGCTCACGAAGAAGCTGGTGCTGGGCGCGAAGAAGGTCGGCGCGAAGACGGTGGTGCTGTGCGGTGGCGTGGCGGCCAACTCGCGGCTGCGGACCCTGGCCCAGGAGCGCGGGAGCGAAGCGGGCCTCGAGGTGTACCTGCCGCCCAGGCGGCTGTGCACCGACAACGGCGCGATGATCGCGGTGGCAGGGTACGAGGCGTTCAAGCGGGGAGTGCCCAGCGGCGCGTTCCTCACCGCCGACGCCGCCTGGCGTCTGGGAGGCGCGGTGCACCATGGCTGACAACAGTCCCAAAGAGCTGCTCAAGCGGTACGGCCTGCGCGCGAAGGAGAGCTGGGGCCAGAACTTCCTCTCTGACGAGGTGGTGCTCTCGCGCATCGTCGACGAGGCGATGCTGGTCGAGGGCGACTTGGTCGTCGAGCTGGGGCCGGGCCTGGGCCACCTGACCCGCGCGCTGCTCGAGACCGGGTGCCGGCTCACCGCGGTGGAGCGCGATCGCGACATGGTGAAGGTGCTGACCGCGATGAAGCTCGAGGGCCTCACGCTGGTGGAAGGCAACGCCGCCGACATCGACTTCGCGAAGGCCGCCAACGCCGACCAGGTCATCGTGGTGGGCAACCTGCCGTACCACCTCACCAGCTCGATCCTCTTCGAGGTGCTCGACCAGGTGGCGCACGTGCGCCGGGCCGTCTTCACGCTGCAGGCCGAGGTGGTGGAGCGCCTCGCCGCGAAGCCCGGCGGCCGGGACTACGGGCTGTTGACGGTGCTCCTCAACCTGCGGTTCCACGTCGAAGAGGTGATGAAGATTCCCGCGCACTTCTTCCACCCGCCCCCGAAGGTGAACAGCGCGGTGGTGCGGCTGTCGCGGCGAGAGACGCCGCGCGCCGAGGTGATCGACGAGGCGCGCTTCCGCAAGCTGGTGAAGGCCGGCTTCGCGCAGCGCCGCAAGACGCTCACCAACTCCATCGCCAGCGACCGCACCCTGGCCGAGGCGTACGACCTGGCCGGGGCGCTCGTCGCCGCCGGCATCGACGGGAAGCGACGGGCCGAGACGCTGTCGGTCGAGGAGTTCGCCGCCATCGAGCGGGCCCTGGGCCCCGTCGCCTCGTAAGCCGCCCTGGCCTTGGCGGGCTGGGCGCCTGGGCGCAGACCGGTGTGCGCAGCTCCAGCTGCAACCTCGAGGGTGCGCGGAGCCTTTACACCAGCGACGGCGATCCAGCCGGTTCGGCGAAGGCACTGCGGTTGCTTTGGGAGAGGTCGTGCCCTCCTCGACCGAGAACCCGATCCCGACCCAGACGTTCCTGCTCCCGGGGCAGGGGTTCTGCATCGGGCTGCCGTGGGAGCGCGCCGCGCTGCCGAAGCACGGGCTGCCGCCGCTGGCGAAGAGGCCCAGCGTGGGGGGCAACGTGCTGGACCAGGAGGCCGCGCTCGAGGGCGACCCGTGCGCGGGCTGGGCGCTGGGGCGCTGCGAGGTGATTCGTCGCCTCACGCCCGGCTCGGCGCGGCGGCTGCTGGCGCTGCGGCACGACCTGGTCGAGGGCGCTGACGTCGTCGATCTGCGGCAGCTCGACGTCGACGACGCCGACGGCCCCACCATCGAGGCCTACGCGGCCGAGGCGATGCGGCTGCGCCACCCGAACCTGGCGCAGGTGCACGACTGCGAGCTGTCTGACGAGGGCATCTTCTGGGTGTCGGAGCGGGTCTCGGGCGCGACCCTGGCGGAGATCGCCGCGGCCTGCCGGGTTCAGGGCAAGGGCGTGCCGCTGGGGCTGGCGCTGCCGGCGATCCACGACGCCGCCCTGGCGCTCCACGAGGTGCACCAGCGCACCACGCACGGGCTGATGAGCAACCAGGCCGTCGCGGTCACCTTCGACGGGGTGACGAAGCTGCTCGACGTCGGCCTGTTTCAGGTGCTGGCCCGCAAGCGCTCCTGGGCCGAGGTGCTCGAGGTCACCGGGCCGTACCTGGCGCCGGAGCAGGTCTTCGCCGGCCGCCTGCCCGACCCCCGCGCCGACCTCTACTCGCTGGGCATCGTGCTCTACGAGTGCCTCACGGGCGAGGCGGTGCGGCGCGCCGCGAAGTTCGAAGAGCGGGTGAAGCTGATGGAGCGGGGCGACCTGCCTCCACCGTCGAGCCGCAACGTGATGCTGGGCAAGGGCGTCGACGAGGTGGTGAGGCGCGTGTTGTCGACCGACCGCGCGAAGCGGTACGGGAGCGCGCTGGAGCTCGCCCAGGAGCTCAAGCGGGCGTCGTCGTCGTTCATGTGGCGCGCCGAGGCGCGCGCGGCGTTCGTCGCGGAGCTGTTCGAGACGCGGCGGCAGCGGGAGCAGGCGCTGACGGCGCACCTGGCGCCCCGACGGCGGCGGACCGCGACGGCAGAGCAGGTGGTGGCGTCGGCCGTACTGCGCCCGCGGGCACCGCTGGAGCCGCTCGACCCGCTCCCGATGAGGCCAACGCCCATTCCCATTCGGGCGCCGGTGCCGTCTACGCCGCGCCGCCGCGCGCCAATGAAGCGCTCCACCGTCGAGGCCGCGCACCTGGTGGGGGCAGTCGCCGGCCTCGTGGCGGGGCTGCTGGTGGCGTCGCTCTCGTGGGCCCAGGCGGCCGTCGAGCTCTCGGGCCGGCTGATGCCGTGGAGCCGCGCCGCCGACGCCCATGAGGTGGTGCGTGCGCCGGTGCCGCTCGAATTGGCGATGACCTTCGAGCTGCCGCGCGCGCCCGAGCTCGAGGGCTCCCTCGGGGCCCTGCCTGACGCGCCGCCGCCGCGGACGGAGGTGGCGGTGGTGGTGGCGAAGGCGCCGCGCAAGAAGGCCGTGCGCCGGATCAAGCACGAGGCGCCGGTTCCGCCCTGGCTCCGACGTCGCGGCCGTTGAGCGACGCCGACTGACCGGGTGTTCCCCGCGCCCGATTCTCGGCTGACCCACCCCCTGGGCTCGCTGGCGCATGGAAGCGGTGAGCAATCAACCGCCTGGCCGCTGACGCGGCGCTTCACTGCGGTGCCGGCGTGGAACACTGCTTGCTCCGTCTTCTCCTCGGCCCGCCCTGCTCGGGGGGCGGCGTTCGGGTGGCAGCGAGGACGTCGGATGACTGCAGCGAAAGCCTCGATCGACGAGCAGGTGCTGCGAGAGCAGGTCGGCCTCTCGTTCCTCCAGACGACGACGGCGACCTCGGGCAACATCCTGGTGGCCCTGGCGTTGATGGCGCTGGCCGATGGCGCGGCGCTCCCGTGGTTCTCGCTGGCGCCCTTCGCGGCGGTGTTGGTCGTCCAGACGCTGCGCTTCGTGCAGCTGTTTCGCTACCGGCGCGCCCCCGACGCCCGAACGCCTGCCCAATGGAGGACGTTGATCGAGCGCACCTCTCTGGCGGGCGGCATCGCCTGGGGCTCGAGCGGGCCGTTGACCTACGCCTTCGCGCCCATCGAGCTGCAGATGATCCTCATGATCGTCGCCGCCGGCCTCTGCTCGGCCGCGCTCGCGACGCTGGGGCCGCTGCGCACCGCGTACCTCTCGTACCTGCTGCCGTTCTTCGCGGGGCTGACGCCGGTCACGGCGATCTACTTCCCGCGCTTCGCGTTGGTGCTGGCGGGGCTGCTCGCGTTCTACGCGGTGGTGATGGCGCGCACCAGCCGCACCCAGGCTGACGCCATCGGCCGCTCGCTGCGGCTGTTCATCGAGAACCAGTCGCTGGTCGCCGATCTGCGCGCTGCGTCGCTCCGGGCCGAAGAGGCGCGCGACCGCGCCGAGAGCGCGAACCAGGCCAAGGGCCAGTTCCTGGCGCGCATGAGCCACGAGCTCCGCACGCCGCTCAACGGCATCCTGGGGGTGCATGAGCTGTTGCTGAGCGCGCAGCTCCCCGCCGAGGAGCGCCGCTTCGTGGCGACGGCCCACCAGGCCGGCACCTCGCTGCTGTCGATCATCAACGACGTGCTGGACTTCTCGAAGATGGAGGCCGATCGCGTCGAGCTCTCGGTGGCGCCCTTTCGGCTGGAGCGCCTGTTCGAGGAGCTGATGTCGCTGTTCGCCATCGCGGCGCAGCGCAAGGGGTTGAGGCTCTCGCACCGCCTCGACCCGGCGATCTCCTCGATGGTGGTGGGCGATGAGCTGCGGCTGCGCCAGGTGCTGACCAACCTGCTGGGCAACGCGATCAAGTTCACCAGCCGGGGCGAGGTCTCGCTCGACGCGCAGCGCGACGCCGACGGGCGCGTGCGCTTCACAGTGAAGGACACCGGCATCGGGGTGAAGGCCGACCAGCAGGCGCTCATCTTCGACTCGTTCGAGCAGGGCGACGGGTCGATCTCGCGACGCTTCGGCGGCACCGGCCTGGGTCTGGCCATCTCGCGCCGCCTGGTCGAGTTGATGGGCGGGGGAATCGAGGTCCGCAGCCAGCCGGGCGAGGGGAGCGCGTTCTTCTTCTCGGTGGCGCTCCCCAGCCCTCGAGACGTGGCCGACGAGCCCGCGCCAGCGCCGGTCGGTCGGGGCCGCACGGCGGTGGTGTCGCTCGCGCACGCGCGCTCGGCCGAGAACGTGGCGCGGTGGTTGGGAGCCCTTGGCTTCGAGGTCTTTGAAGGCGGGGTGGACGCCGGGGGCCCGCTGCCGGCGCTGCTGGTGATCGACGCCGCGCGCGCGGCCGAGGCTCCAGCCGGCGTGCCGGTGATGTTGTGCGAGGAGTCGATCTCGGTGGCCCACCAGGACGAGGCCTACGGGCGCGCGATCGCCCGGGTCAGCCACCCGCTGCTGCGCTCGTCGGTGGCCGCGGCCGTCGACGACCTTCTCGAGCCGCGCGCCGCCAGCGGCGTGCGGCAGACGGTCGCGAGCTGGAGCAGCGCCCGCGTGCTGGTGGTCGATGACGACGCCATCAACCGCACCATCGCGCAGGCGATGCTGGGCCGGTTGGGCTGCGAGCCGCGCGTGTTGTCGGGTGGCGCCGAGGCGCTCGAGGCGATGGCGAAGGAGCAGTTCGACCTGGTGCTGATGGACTGCGAGATGCCCGACGTCGACGGGCTGACGGCGACCCGTGAGCACCGGCGGCGCGAGCGGGAAGGCGAAGGCGCGCGGCTGCCGGTGGTGGCGTTGACGGCCCACGCGACCGAGGTGCAGCGCACGCTGTGCCTGGCCGCCGAGATGGACGAGATGATGACCAAGCCCTTGAGCCTCACCGCGCTGCAGGCCTGCCTGTCGAAGTGGTGCGCGGCCCCGGCGACCCGCGCGGGGCAGGCGTCGCCGTAGCCGAGCGCAGCCGTCACGGCCTCGGCACGCCCCAGAACCAGCTCCCGCGGCCCAGGGCGCCCACCGGGTAGGTCCCGAACTCCCACCGCCAGGAGTCACCGAGCGGCGCGGCGAAGGCCAGCAGCTCGTCGCGGGTGTAGCAGCGGAAGGTGCTCACGGTTCCGTCCCACGCCGAGGCCAGCAGCGACACCGGCGTCAGCCAGGTCAGCGCCGCGCGCGAGAGCCGAGACTCGGGCGCCAGCACCGGGTCGGCCATCAGCGCGGGAAGGCCCCAGCCCGCCATCGCCAGGAACGAGAGCGGGTTTCGCACCAGGCCCTCCGAGATGAAGAGGCCGGGCGCGTCTTTCGCCATGCCCAGCAGCACGCCCTGCGCGAGCTTCGGCGGGAAGTGGTGGAACGCGTTGAGGATCACCCGCGCGCGCCCGCGCCCCAGCGACGGCTCGATGTTCGTCGCGTCCACCGGCTCGGGGATGAAGGTGATGCGCTCGGGGTAGCGCGCCGAGAGCGTGCGCCAGGCGTCGGGGTGCGGGAGCAGATCGGTCAAGGTGAACGTCGGCGGCTGATGCCCCCGGTTCATCAGCGCCTCCACCAGGACGGCCGCCGGCTCGCCCGCGCCCGCGGCGATCTCGAGCACCTCGTGCGCCCCGCTGGCGTGCAGGAAGTCCACGAACGGCTGCACCAGCCCGTCGAGCAGGCGCCCCCATCGCAGGGTGCGGCTCAAGGTCGAGATGATGGTGCGCTGCAACACCTTCGGGACGAAGGGCGCGTCGTTGAACTCGAAGAGCTGCAGTCGGGGCAGGGGCACGAGGCCCAGCCTGCCAACTCAGTCCATCGGATGCAGCTTCTGCAGCGCGCGAATCACCTTCTCACGCGGCAGCAGCTTCTTGGCCTTCACCGGCTCGGGCGGCGCCGGCTTCTTCGCGCCAGTCGCCACCGCCTTCGCGCGCGCCAGCACCGCGACCGGGACTTTCACCTTCGAAGCCATCAGTAGCCCCGCTTGGTGGCGATGGAGCGCAGCAGGCCCCCGTTGGCTTCGAGGAAGGCGCGGAACTCGGACTCGGGCAGGCGCATGCGCGCGAGCACGCCCGTCACCAGCTCGTCGAGCGGGCGCGCGTCGGCCTTCTTCAGCTCCATCGCGATCTTGAGCATCGCCACCCCGAACAGAGGGCTCGCCTCGAGCGCCGCCGGCACGTCTGACTGCTCCAGCGTGACGACCTTCGCGGAACGTCCCCTCCCGTTGGGCATGGCCGTGACCATACGTGTAGGGTGAGGTACCGTCAATCAAATGCTCGAGATCACAGATGAATCGCGCCGGGGCCGATTTGCCGCGCTGCTGCAGCATGTGCGTGTGAGTCCGACTGCTTAGAGGAGGGCTTCGAGGCGGGCGACCACCTCGGCCTGCTCGAGCCAGCGCCTGGGGTGCTCCGACAGGGGCGCGGTCGCGTTCAGTGAGCCAGCCACCAGCGAGAGCGCGAAGCCCGGGCCGCTCGAGAGCGAGACCTGCTTCACCTGGCGCTTGACGGCCTCCTGCCCGAGCTCGTCGCGCAGCACCGACTGGAGCGCGCTCACCACCACGTTCCCCAGCTCCAGGAGGCCCGCGAGGTGCTCGGCGGGCACCTCGTCGATCGCGGCCTGCAGCGCGACCCCACTGCCCAGCTTCTCGTGGAGCTGCTGCTTGAGGCGCTCGAGCAGCCGCCGCGCTTCGAGGCGGGTGGGCGGCGGGCCCGACGGCGCCGACACCTGGCCTGCCGACAGGAGCGCCAGGTGCCCGCCCGCCGCGTGCACTGTCAGCGCCGCCACCGCGTCGGCCCGCACGTAGATGACGTCGCTCGAGCGATCGTGCCGGCTGGTGCCCACCAGGTGGAGCAGCAGCGTGGTGCCCCGGCGTTGGTCGAAGAGGATGTCGATGATCTCGCCGGTGGCCTGAAAGCCGTTGGCCAGGTGCACCGAGACGACCGGGGGGCTCAAGGGCTCGCCGCGGGCCGCGCGCACCTGGGCGGCGGCGAGCTCGGCGATGATGTCTTCGACGCTCCGGGCCGGCAGCGCGCGGATCAGCTTGCGTTCGTCGTTCATCGTGGCCGCACCTTCGCCCATCACGCGTTTCGTTGCGACGCCGGGGCGCTTGTGGTTGTGTGCCGCGTCACGTTTCGAGGCGAAAAACCGGCCTCGCAGCAGCCTCGGGAGCCCGATTCGACCCATGAAGTTGGAGCACCGCTACATCGTGGTCGAGGGCCCCATCGGCGTCGGCAAGTCGTCGCTGACGAACATCGTGGCCGAGCGCTTCGCCGCCCGCCGCGTGATGGAGATCGTCGAAGAGAACCCGTTCCTGGCGAGCTTCTATTCCGACCGGAACAAGTTCGCCTTCCAGACGCAGATGTTCTTCCTGCTCTCGCGCTTCAAGCAGCAGCAGGAGCTGTTCCAGCAGGATCTGTTCAGCGCCGTCACCGTCAGCGACTACCTCTTCGCGAAGGACCGCATCTTCGCGAACCTGACGCTGCAGTCCGACGAGCTGGGGCTGTACGAGCGCGTGTTCGAGGCGCTGCAGCCGCGCGTCACCAAGCCCGACCTCGTCATCTACCTGCAGGCGCGCATCGACGTGCTGCTGGCCCGCATCAAGAAGCGGGGCCGCGAGTTCGAGCGCAAGTTCGACCCCAACTACCTCGAGGGCCTCTGCAAGGCCTACAACGACTTCTTCTTCCACTACGCCGACACGCCGCTGCTGGTGGTCAACACCTCTGACATCGACTTCGTCAACAACCCCGCGGACCTGGAAGACCTGCTCTCGGTCGTTCGGCAGACCCGCAAAGGAACGGTGCACTACCAGCCGTTGCCGAGCAGGAAGTAGGCGAGCGCGATAAAGTGACCTTCAGTCGTTTCCTCCTCGTGACGGCGACCTGGCGACAGGCGGCGAAGCCCGATGGGGAACAAGACCTGGATCCACCCGGACCGGGATCTGCAGCAAGCGGGGCACCGCGGCGCCCCAATCGAAGTTCGCCGCACAGACAGCGCCCAACCACAGGCGACCTGGAGGTGAACCGTGAACAAGGTCACCATCCACACACTGAAGAAGCAGAAGCTCGCAGGTCAGAAGATCTGCATGGTCACCGCCTACGACGCGACCTTCGCGCGCATCCTCGACGAGGCTGGCGCCGACGTGCTGCTGGTCGGCGATTCGCTGGGCATGGTGGTGCAGGGCAACGACTCCACCTTGCCCGTCACCATGGACCAGATGGTGTACCACTCGAGGGCCGTCACCCGCGGAGCGCAGCGCGCGCACGTGGTGGGCGATCTGCCCTTCATGAGCTACCAGAACTCGATCGACGAGGCGGTGCGCAACGCCGGCCGGCTCATCGCCGAGGGCAACGTCGGCTCGGTGAAGCTCGAGGGCGGCGCCGAGTTCGCAGAGGTCATCTCGCGCATCGTGCGGGCCTCGATTCCGGTGATGGGCCACATCGGCCTGACGCCGCAGTCGGTGCACAAGATGGGCGGCTATGTGGTGCAGGGGCGCGACGAAGACACCGCCCGCCAGCTGGTCGAAGACGCCGTCGCGCTCGAGAAGGCCGGCTGCTACGCGCTGGTGCTCGAGGGCGTGCCGCTCGAGCTGGCCAAGACCATCACCGCCCGCCTCTCGATTCCCGTCATCGGCATCGGCGCCGGCAAGCACTGCGATGGCCAGGTGCTCGTCTGTTACGATCTGCTGGGCCTCAACCCCAGCTTCAAGCCGAAGTTCGTCAAGCGCTACGCCGACGGGCACGCGATGGTATCGGGCGCGGCGCGGGCGTTCTTCGCCGAGGTGCGTGAAGGCACCTTCCCCGACGAAGACCACTCGTTCCGCTCCACCACCATGCGGTTGGTGGCGTCGAACCCCGACGTGCAGCCGACCGAGCGTGAAGAGAAGAGCGGCGTGTACGGCGTGCCGGTCTGACCCGGGCCTCGGTGATCGGCTGGAGCAAGAATCCAGCCGGTCGCATCGAGAATGACCTCAAAGACCCGCAGGCGCAGCGACAGGTTGACCAGGGAGCGCCTGCTCGAGTTCGGCCAGCGACACGGCGTCGCGGCCCGGGCGCTGGCGCTGCGGCTCGACCGGCTCGTCGCTCGGGCCCGCCCGTTCATCGCCAGGCTCGACGCGCTCGAGCTCGGCCAGAAGCGAACCCGCCAGCTGGCCGACGCGATGACGACCCGCCTCGACGCGCTCTCGAACGGCTGACGGCTACCGTGACGCGAGCAGGGTGAAGGTGAAGCTGGCGCGCGGGCCGCCGACGGCGTCGAGGAAGCGGCGGTACTCCGAGGGCGACATCGTCTGGCAGCCGATGGACGAGGGCGCCGACGAGTTGCCCTGGTGAAAGAGCACGCCGGTGAGGGTGTCGCGGCGGCGCTCCGAGGCGGCGCGCTCGGTGCCGGTGTACGTGCCGTCCTGGTTGGTGTCGCGCCAGCCGGGGATCGAGCCAGAGCCGTCGCGCGTGCGAACGTGGAACGACGCCGCGCCCGCGTGCTCGCCGTTGGGCACCACCGTGTAGTTGCCCGGGCGGATCATGCCGACGTCGCCGCGGCCATCGCCGGTGACGTCGGGCGACGCGCGCGAGCTCGACTGGCCGGGGTAGGTCGCGCCGGTGAACTCCTGCACGCGTCCGTCGGGCGTCAGCACGATGAAGCGATCGCGGTACTCGCGGGCCGCGCCGCCTTCGCCGGCGCGAAGCCCGAGCACCGTGGGCTGGCCGTTGGGGCACACCTCTCCGCCTGCGCGGCGCACCATCGACGCGTAGTAGTCGTAGCGCTGCCGCTCGTCGCCGCTGGGCGCCCCGAGCTCCACCGGGGCGGGCTGGCTGGGCCGGTAGTCCGAGGTGCCGCCGGGCTGCGGGGTGACGGGGTCGCGGCGGTTGACCTGGGTGCCCGCCGAGGCGGTGAGCTTGCCGACGGTCTCGGGCCCCACCACGCCGTCTACCCGGGCGCCGGTCGCGCCCTGGAACTCGCGCAGCGCCGCCTCGGTGGCCGCGCCGAACTTGCCGTCTTCTTCGAGCTGCCAGCCGCGCGCGTTGAGGGCCCGCTGGAGCTCCAGCACCCCTTCGCCGCTCGAGCCCCGCCTCAGGTACTCGCCGCTGGCGGCGGCGCGCAGGCCGGCGCCGACCTCGGAGGTGGGCGTGACGGTGGGGCGGGGACGGGCGGTGACGGGAGCGACCATGAGCTCAGTATCGCACCAGGAAAAGCCCCAGAACTCCCACCAATCTGTCAGCGCGCTTGACCCTGGGGCGCCTCGAGCCAACCGATTCGCCAGCTTCCGGCGCGTCAGGAACCCTTGCGACGTGACGCCCCCGGGTGCGATGGAGCCCGCGTGACGACGCCCCGAGTGCTGAAGACGCCCGACGAGGTGCGCTGGTTCGAGCGCGATCTGCGCCGTCGCGGCCAACGCCTCGCCCTGGTGCCCACCATGGGCTTCCTGCATGAGGGCCACCTGTCGCTGATGCGCGAAGGGCGGGTGCGCTGTGACGTGGTGGCCGCCACCATCTTCGTCAACCCCGCCCAGTTCGGGCCCAACGAAGACCTGAGCCGATACCCGCGCGATCAGGAGGGCGATCTCACCAAGTGCGGCCAGGCGGGCGCCAGCGTCGTGTACTGCCCCGAGCCCTCGACGGTGTACCCGCCCGGCTACCAGACGTACGTGAGCGTGGAGCAGGTGAGCCAGGGCCTGTGCGGCGGCCGGCGGCCCGGGCACTTTCGCGGCGTGGCCACCGTGGTGACGAAGCTGCTCTCGCTGTTCCGCCCCGACGTGGCCCTGTTCGGCGAGAAGGACTACCAGCAGCTGCAGGTCATCAAGGCGCTGGCGAAGGACCTCGAGCTGGGCGTCGAGATCGTCGGCCTGCCCACGGTGCGAGAAGCCGATGGGCTCGCGATGTCGTCGCGCAACGTCTACCTCTCGGCCGAAGACCGGGCGCGGGCCCTCTCGCTGTCGAAGGGGCTGTTCGCGATGAAGGCGGCGGCCGAGGGCGGCGAGGCGAACGTGGCGCGCCTGGTGGCCCTGGGCCTCGCGCCGCTCACCCAGGCAAAGGTGAAGGTCGACTACCTCGAGGTGCGCGACGCCGACACGCTGGCGCCCCTCACCACCGTGACGAGCGGCCGGCCGGCGCGGGTGCTGGTGGCGGCCTTCCTCGGCGCCACCCGGCTCATCGACAACCTCGCGCTGACGGTGCCCTGACATGGCGAAGCCGAAGGACACCACCGAGCGCCTCATCTGCGAGCACCGGCGCGCGAAGTTCGACTACGTCATCGACGAGACGCTCGAGGCCGGCCTGGTGTTGACGGGCAGCGAGGTGAAGGCCCTGCGCAACGGCGAGGCCAGCCTCAACGACGCCTACGCGATGCCCGAGAAGTCGGGCCTGGTGCTCTTCAACGCGCACATCGGCCAGTACAAGCCGGCCTCGGGCCTGGGGCACCTGCCGACCCGGCCCCGACCGCTCCTGGTCAACCTCAGCCAGCTCGAGAAGTGGAGCACCAAGGTGCGCGAGCGCGGGTACTCCATCGTGCCGCTGGCGCTCTACTTCAAGGGCAGCTGGGCCAAGGTGAAGCTGGGCCTGGGCAAAGGCAAGAAGGACATCGATCGCCGCGACACCATCAAGGAGCGCGAGAGCCAGCGCGAGATGGACCGCGCCATGCGGCGACGGTAGGGCATTGAGGAGTGCGCGCCGCGCGCGAACCGCTTACGTTTCTCCCACTCATCTTCCGGTCATGGACAAGCGCAACGACGACAAGAAGGCCCGGCTGCTGAAGGCCCTCGAGCAGGGCATGACGCAGATCCACCTCGACGCGCGGCGGCCGGGCGTGCTGGTGCCCAAGCGCTTCGTCGGCGACCACCACCTGGTGCTGAACGTCTCGTACCGCTTCGAGCCCCCCGACCTCACCGTCAACGACTGGGGCGTGCGCGAGACGCTCTCGTTCGGCGGCGAGCGCTTCACCATCGGGGTGCCCTGGTCGGCGCTGTACGCCATCGCCAGCCACGTCTCGCACGACTTCTTCATGTTCCCCGAAGACATGCCCGAGGAGCTGCTGCAGGGCGCGGTGGAGCGGCAGTCGGCGGTGCCTCCGAACGGCCGGTCTGACGTGGCCGCCATGCTGGCCGAGGTGGCCGCCGGCATGCCCAGGCCCGAAGACGCTCCGCCAGCCCGCGCGATGCTGCGCGAGGTGGTGCTCGACGACCCCTCCCCGACCGGCGAAGAGCCGCCCAAAGAGCCGACGCCGCCCAGGCGCGGCCACCTGCGCATCGTGAAGTAGGCGGTCCCCAAAGCGCCGACCCGCGCCGTGCCAGTGGCAGGAGCCCGCGCGGACGTCGTTCGCGGCGGCGGCTGGCCGGGCGAGGTGCGCTCCCAGGTGTGGCCCAGACGTGCGCGCGCGCCAGGCGGGAATTCGCCCCCAGACGCGGGGAGGGCTAGATCCTGAAGCCATGCCCTCGGTCCAGGACGAAGACTTCAACCTCCCCCCGCCCGCGCAAGCCGGCATCTCGTCGACGGCCTGGCACCCGCCGCCGCCGCCCACGCTCGCGGTGCCCAAGGTCGAGGTGACCAGGGCGCTCTTGCACGCGCTCCCCAAGACCGACCTGCACTGCCACCTCGACGGCTCGATGCGGCTGGCCACCATCCTCGACCTCGCGAAGCAGCAGGGCGTGAAGCTGCCGGCCGAGTCGGAGGAGGCCCTCGCGAAGGCGATTCACATGGGCGAGGTCTGCAAGGATCTCGAGGACTACCTGGTGGCCTTCGACGTCACCTGCTCGGTGCTGCAGACCGAGGAGGCGCTCTTCCGGGCGGCCTACGAGCTGGCCATCGACGCGGCGGCCGAGAACGTGCGCTACCTCGAGGTGCGGTACGCGCCCGTGCTCCACCAGCAGCGGGGCCTGAAGCTGACGGCCATCGTCGACTCGGTGCTCGAGGGCCTGCGCACCGCCAAGCGTGAGACGCGCATCAAGTACGGCGTCATCTTGTGCGGCATTCGGCACATGAACCCGCAGTCGAGCCTGCGCCTGGCGGAGCTGTGCGTGGCCTACAAGAACCGCGGCGTGGTGGGGTTCGACCTCGCGGGCGCCGAGGCGAACTTCCCCGCCAAGGAGCACCGCGAGGCGTTTCAGCTGATCTTGAAGAACAACGTGAACTGCACCGCCCACGCGGGAGAGGCCTACGGCCCCGAGTCCATCGGGCAGGCGCTGCACTACCTGGGCGCGCACCGCATCGGGCACGGCGTGCGGCTGCGGGAAGACGGCGACCTGCTCAACTACGTCAACGATCACCGCATCCCGCTCGAGTGCTGCCCGTCATCGAACGTGCAGACCCGCGCGGTGAACGAGATGAGCACCCACCCGCTGAAGTTCTACTTCGACTACGGCCTGCGGGTGACCATCAACACCGACAACCGGCTCATCACCGACACCACGGTGACCAACGAGTACTGGGTCGCGCACACGCAGCTGGGCATGTCGCTGGAGGATCTCACCACGGTGATCGTCTCGGGCTTCAAGAGCGCCTTCCTGCCGTTTCGCGAGAAGCAGGACATGCTCAAGTCGGTGAACGCCGAGATCGACGCGACGCTCAAGCGCTTCGAGGCCCAGCAGCGGAAGTAGCGCTGCGGCGCTCGAGCTCCTGCAGTAGCCGCTCGCGCCGCTCCTCCACCTGCGCGCGCCTGACGGCCTCGGCGTGGCCGTAGAGCCCCGCGACGATGCCCCCGATGAGGGCCACCACCCCGAGCATCGAGCCCAGCACCATGAACGCCACGGCCAGCCCGGTCGCCCCGGTGCTGACGCCCAGCGCGGTGAGGCCGAAGGTGAGCGCCGCCACGCCCAGTCCCCCGCCCGTCAGCGGCGCGGCCCAGGTCGGCGCCGGCGCGCGCAGCTGCTGATCCAGCGCCAGGATGCGGACCACCAGGGCGTCCCGCTCGTCGACGAGCCGCGCGGCCGGCAGCGGCGGCGCCAGGAGCTGCGCGGTGCACAGCGACAGCGCGAGCGACAAGATCACGGCGCCTCCTTCGCGCGTCGAGACAGGCCCAGCCCCGCGCCCAGCGCGCCGAAGAGGGCCATCGACGACTCGGGGTGGAACAGGGGGTCGTGGAGCGCGCTCAAGCTGACGAAGAAGACCAGCACGCCCAGGGCGCCCGTCGACGCGGGCAGGCGCTTGACGGCGCTGGCGGCGACGAGGGCGAGCACCGCCAGGAACAGCGCCAGCGCCGGCACCCCGGCCTCGGCGGCGATGGTGAGGAACTGATCGTGCGACTTGCCCTGGTGCGTGCGCACGCTCTCGGGCGCCTCGGGCGAGACCCAGTTGACGGGCTTGAACCGGCCCAGCCCCACGCCCGCGAGCGGCTCCTGCTGGAGCGCGCGCACCCCGGCCCCCAGGAGCAACGACCGATCGCTCGCCGCGTCGCCCTCGAGCCCCGCGCTGAAGCGCGTGCGCACCGAGGGAACCAGCGCCACCACCAGCCCGGCGACGAGCACGATGGCCCCGCCGACCGCGAGCGCGAGCCTGCGCCGCGCCGCGCCGACGCCGGCGACGACGAGCAGCGCCAGCACCAGCGACACCGTGGCCGCGCGCGCGTGGGGGAAGACCGACACCGACACCAGCCCGACGACGGCGACGACCGCCAACCACTGGCGCCGTTGCTCGAGCCGCAGCGCGCCCGCGGCCGCCAGCACGGTGAGCGCGCCGGTGACGTTGGCGAAGCGCAGGCGGTGGAGCAGCAGCCCGCCGCCCATGAAGCGCTGCTCGTTGCCTGGCACCGGCTCGTAGACGCGGTCGAACGAGAGGTGGAGCGCCTCGAGGCCGCTGAAGGCCTCGCGCGAGGGCCACAGCCCCAGAAACTGCGCGCCCGCCACCGCGCATGAGACGACCAACGCCGCGCTGGCCACGAGGCCGACGCGGTGCAGCGCGCGCTCCGGGAGCGCCGCCACCGCCCACGCCGTGGCGGGGAGGAAGAGCGCGTCCATCACCCGGGCCACCCCCGAGCCAGTCGGCGGCGCGCTGAAGAACAGGGGGCCGAGCAGGCTCCAGCCGACGTACGCGCCCAGCGGCCACCAGGCCGCGAGCTCCCCGCGCCAGTCAGGCCTGCGCGCCACGACGGACCCGGCGAACACCACGGTGAGCCACCCGCCGATGGTGGCGAACAGCTCGTGCACCTGAACGCCCACCGCGAAGAGGCCCAGCGAGAGCGCGAGCAGGGGGCCCAGGCGGGCCGAGGTGGCGTCAGGCGCGCTCAATTGGGCTGGTACCCCTGGCCCCAGCGGTAGGCGAAGCCCACCATCACCAGCAGGCCCACCACGACGTAGCCCGCCCGCCAGCGGGGCCGGTGCTCGAGCGCGCGGCCGAGGAAGATGAAGAGGGGAAAGTTCGACGCCATGTACCGGTGAATGCCGCGCAGCATGCCCGTACTCAGCGGCAGCATCACGTTCACCAGCGCCATGCCGACGTAGCCGAGGCGCTCCTTCTTGCGAATGGCGAACACCACCGCCGCCACCGAGGCCAGGGTGAAGAGGTGGTAGTCGAGCGACAAGGTGGTGGACAGCAGCGGCTCGAGGAAGAAGCTCGGCTTGCGGCCCCAGCCGGCCTGCACGTGCACGAAGTAGAGCGCGTCGCCGAACATCGCCTGGTTCATCGCCAGCCAGAAGGCGAGCGCGGCGAGGGGCAGCGCGAAGATGAAGAGCCTGGGCGTGAAGAGCTGCCACCGCCCCGGTACGCCGCGCACCAGCTCGTAGAGCACCGGCACGCACATCACCACGCCCGACGAGCGCGTGAGCGCCGCCAGCATGCACGCCAGCCCCGCGACGAACCACTTGCCGGTGCGCACGCAGTAGACGCCGAAGACGGCCAGGAAGAGGGCCAGCGACTCGGGGTAGACGCACGAGAGGAAGTGCGTGCCCGGGTAGGCCATCAGGCAGACGATGACGAGCTCGGCGAAGCGCTCGTCGTGATCGAGCCGCACCAGCTTGTCGAGGTAGACGACGGCTCCCACGAGGAAGAGCTGCGCGAGGAAGACGCCGCACAGGTACGGCTCGGCGCCCAGGAGCAGCTCCGACAGCCCGCGCATCATCGAGGGGAAAAGGGGGAAGAAGGCCGCGTGGTAGACCCAGCCGCCGTCTGCCGGGAGCGCCGGGTACCCCTCGCGCGCGATGTGCCAGTAGAACATCGTGTCCCACCGGCCCCAGACGTCGAGCACCCGAATGGGCACCTGGTCCCAGAAGAACGGCCCGTCGTTGCCGATCCAGTGGAGGTCGTCGTCGGGGCGGGGCCGGTAGCTGCCGGCCACCATGGCGGCCAGCGCGAGCAGTCGCGAGCCCAGGAGCATCAGCGCCAGGCGGCTCCAGCGGGGCAGGGCGGCGAACACGCGGTGCGTCTAGCGCGCGGAGGGCCTGGGGTCGACGGGCGCCGACGCTCAGCTCGTCATGATCTCGCGCATCGGCGTGGTGCTGCGGCCGCCGCCCGCCCCGACGCCGGTGAAGGTGGGCCCGCCCACCGCCTGCAGCAGCGCCAGCAGCACGTCGCTGGTGTTGCGCCCGCCGGTGGCCCGGTAGTGCATGTTGGTGCGCAGCGCGCCGCCCGCCGCGCCCGCCACCAGAATCGGGTAGTCCTGCCCCGAGTGGGTGAAGCCCTCGGAGACGTCGGAGGTGCACAGCACCGCGCTGTTGCCCAGCACCGTCGAGGGCCCCTCGGTGATGGCGCGCATGGCCGTCAGCGTTCGCGCGAAGCAGCGCATCGAGAACACCACCGAGTCGTGCACCTTGCCCTGCTCGTTCTGGTCGTGGGTGAGCGAGTGCTCCGACGCGCGGGGGCCGGTGCCCAGCCAGTTGAAGGTGTGAAAGCCGACCGAGCCCGAGAACTGGTAGGTGACGACGCGGGTCAGATCGCACGCCAGCGCCATCGCCATCAGGTCGCTCATCACGCCGTTGACCGCTTCGATCTGCTCCTGGCCGCTCACGTCGGCGTTGGTCTGGGTGGGCGCGCCGGGCACCCGGCACGCGCCGGTCGGGGCCGCGGGCAGCTGCTGCACGCGCTGGCGCAGCTCGGCGATGCCGGTGAGGTGCTGATCGAGCCGGGCGCGGTCTGCGGCGCCCAGCTTGCCGTGGAGCGCGCGGGCCTCGTCGCGCACCGCGTCGAGCACGCTGGTGCGCAGCGTGTTGCGGGGGTCGTTGGGCGAGTTCATCACCCCGGTGAAGAGCTGGTTGAAGAGGGTGACGGGGTTCTCGGTGGCCTCGAGCGGCGCGGTCGGCGAGGCGTGCGAGAGGAAGGCGAGCGTCGGCCCTTCTCCGCGCACGATGCGCTTGGACACCCGCAGCTGCATCGACTTGAAGCGCGTCTGGGCGCCGATGACGTCGGCGAGGTCCTGGTCGATGGAGCGCTGGGTCAGCCGCGACGCGTAGGGCGCGTTGCCTGCGGGGAGCGGGAAGATCTCGGCGCCCGACACCATGGCCGCGACGCCGTCGTGGTGGCCGCGCTTGCTCGCGATGCGCACGTTGCAGCCGCCCACCACCGTCAGCAGGTCCTTGTGCATGGCCAGCGGCTGGAGCTGCTCCGAGAGCTGCCACGCGGCGCCCTGGCCCTGCGCCGAGGGGCGCCACCGCGGCAGGTTCACCCCGTTGCCGAAGAACCACATCAGGTAGCGTTTGGGGAACTGCTGGCCCTGCGCGTACGCGGTGCCGTGGCTGTTGAGCATCGCCTCGAGGGTCGGCAGCGCGATGGCGGCGCCGGCGCCCTTGAGCATCGTTCGTCGTGCGAGTCGGAAGGCCATGGTCGTCTCTCACTCCACCGTGCCGAAGCGGAAGGCGTCGCTCGTCACCACGGCCACCACCAGATCGGCGTAGCGGTAGCCGGTCTGCTTCCAGGCGCGGTGGAGCTCGTAGAGGGCGCGGCCCTCGGACTCGGCCTCGAAGCGGCCGGTCGCCTGGCGGAACACGGTGGTCGTCATGCACTCGGTGAAGCGGGGGTCGTCGTGGAGCAGCGCCGCGAAGTCCTTCGCGCCGGTGTAGCGCTCGTGGCGGCTGAAGATGGGGTCGAAGGCGCCGGTGGAGTCGATGGGCAGCCCGTTGTCCAGGGTGCGGGGGCGGCCGAGCGAGTCGAAGCCCTCGAAGGGGAAGCCGAAGGGGTCCATCAGCTGGTGGCAGCCCTGGCAGCGCGGCTCGGCGGTGCGCTCCTCGAGGCGCTGGCGGAAGGTGCGCCGGTTCATCTGGTCGGGGGGCGGCACCACCGCCACCACGTCGGGCGGCGCCATCGCGACGGCCATGCAGAGCAGGCGCTGCCGCACCAGCTTGCCGCGGTGGGTGGGCGAGGTGTCGGCGTCGTGGGCCTTGTTCGCGAGGTAGCCCAGGCGCGTCAGCACGCCGGCGCGCGCCTCGGGCAGCTCCACCGGCTGGAAGCCGCTCATCGGGCCCGGCACGCCGTACAGCGGCGCGATGCGGCGGTCGACGAAGCCCATGCGCGTCGTCAGCAGGTCGCGGAAGTCGTTGCCGGGGTCGAGCGCGACGTGGGCGAACAGATAGCGCAGCTCCTGTCGCATCGAGGTCGCCACCTCACGGGTGAAGGCCGGGTCGCTCTTCTGCGCCGACATCAACCCCTCGAGCTCGAACACCTCGTCGAAGAGCGACGAGACGGCGTCGCGCGCCTCGGTGCGGCGCAAGAGCCGCTCGGCCTGGGCGCGCACGCCCTCGACGGTCGAGAGCCCACCGGTCGCCGCCGCGTCGAGCAGCGCGTCGTCGGGCGTCGACTGCACCAGGAAGAACGAGAGGCGGCTGGCCAGCTCGTACGGGTCGAGCTTCTGCCACCCCGTCGCGGCGTCGGCGGCCCCGCGCTCGTCGAGGTAGATGAAGTTGGGCGACTGCAGGAAGCCGGCGATGACGAACTCCACCCCGCGGGTGAAGCTCGAGTAGCCCTGCGCCGCCGAGAGCCCGATGCCGCGCCAGCGCGTCACCTCGTCGGTGCTGAGCGGGCGGCGGAACAGTCGGCGGCCGAGGGTGGTGACGACCTGCTGCATGCAGGCCGAGTCGGTGGCGTTGGCCGGCGTGCAGGGAATGACGCGCGCGCGCCCGGTGGCGTCGCCCAGCACCGCCTGCGCCGCGAGGAAGCCGTTGTCTTCGAAGCGGGTGACGTCGGTGGGGGTGACGCTCTTGCTGCTGGCGCCGATGGTGACGAGGCCGCCCTCGGTGAGGTCGGGCGTCACCGACACGGCGTTCATCGCCGCGTCGCCCAGCACGTCGCGCACGGTGTTGCGGTACCACTGGCCCAGCATCACGCGCGGCCGCAAGACGCCGGGCGCGAAGGTGGGGAAGGTGGGCTCGAGGGGCGCTGCCACGCCACCGCCGGTGGGCATCGCCATCGGAGCGACCGGCGCGGGCTCGGCGGGGGCTTCGGGGGTGACCGCGCCGCCGAGCAGCGCCCCTTCGCAAGCGGTCAGCAGCAGGGTGGCGCTCAACAGGTGACGCATCGGCGATCTCACAGCACCCTTCATGCCGCGTGGCATGACGCGCATCATGCCAGAACCCCACAACATTCCGAGCCGACGGGGCCGCGCCTGGTGCCTGTGGTGCCCAGGGGTGCCACCTCGAGGTGGCAGGGTCAGCCGACGCGCGCGCCCTTGGGGATCACCACGATGCCCGACTCGGTGACGGTGAAGCGCTTCTTGTCCTGCTCGAGGTCGACGCCGATCTCGGTGCCTGGAGGAATGGTGACGTTCTTGTCGATGATGGCGCGGCGAATGACGGAGTGACGGCCGATCTCGACGCCCTCCATCAGCACGCTGTCGGTGACCTGGGCCCACGAGTTGACCCGCACGCGCGGCGAGAGCACCGAGCGGTGCACCGAGCTGCCCGAGATGATGCAGCCCTCGCTCACCAGCGAGTCGGTGGCGCGCCCCACGCGCTTCTTCTCGACGTCGTTGAAGACGAACTTGGCCGGCGGCAGCGTGGAGTTGGCGGTGTGGATGGGCCAGTCGGCGTTGTAGAGGTTGAAGATCGGCTCCACGCCCACCAGGTCCATGTTGCACTGGAAGTAGGCGTCGAGGTTGCCGACGTCGCGCCAGTACCCGCGCTCGCGCTGGCCCTGACCGGGCACCACGTTCGAGAAGAAGTCGTAGGCGTAGACGTTGGCGCGCTGGTGCATCGACGAGAGAATCGACTTGCCGAAGTCGTGGGCCGAGCCCTCGACCTTCGCGTCGTTCACCACCTCGCTCACCAGCGCGTCGGTGCGGAAGACGTAGTTGCCCATCGAGGCCAGGCACTTGGTGGGGTCGTTCGGCATCGGCGGCGGGTTCTTCGGCTTCTCGAGGAAGGCCTTCACCCGGCCGTCGGGCGCCACGTCGAGAATGCCGAACTGGTCGCCCTCTTCGATGGGCACCGGCAGCACCCCGACGGTGCAGTCCGACCTCTTCTGCACGTGGAAGTCGAGCATCTGCCGCACGTCCATCACGTAGACGTGGTCGGCGCCGAAGACGAAGACGTTGTCGGGCGACTCGTCGGTGATGAGGTTGAGGTTCTGGTAGATGGCGTCGGCGCTGCCCCGGTACCAGTCGCCGCCGGTGCGCATCTGGGCGGGCACCGTCTCGCAGTAGTGCCCCAGGAAGGCCGTCATGCGCCAGGCGCGCGAGAGGTGGTTGTTGAGCGAGTCTGACTTGTACTGGGTCAGCACCTTGATGCGGAAGATGCTCGAGTTGACGAAGTTCGAGAGGCAGAAGTCGATGATGCGGTAGCGCCCGGCGAAGGGCACCGCCGGCTTGGCGCGCTCGCGGGTGAGGGGTTCGAGTCGGGTCCCAGCGCCGCCAGCGAGCACCATCGCCATCGTTCGTCCGAGCATGGCCACAGCGTACCACCGCGGGTCGCTCCGCCGGGTCTGCATCGCTCCTCCGCCCGCTGCGCTAGGGTGCCGCGTCATGAAGATGTACCTGCCTCCTCCAGGGTCGAAGCCGTCGCGGCGCGGTGTGCTCAAGAAGGGCCTGCTCGGCGGCGCGCTGCTCGCGCTGGGCGGCGGCGCGTTCCTCTTCACCCGCAAGTCGGTCGAGGTCGAGCCGCCGGCCGACGGGCTGAAGGTGCTGACGGCCCGGGAGTTCGCGGTGCTGACGTCGCTCTCGTACCGGCTGCTCCCGCGCCGCGAGGGGTTTCCCACCGTCGAGCTGGTGCAGGTGGCGCGCGGGTGCGACCGCATTCTCACCCTCGTCGACCCCACCGCGCTCACCGAGACGAAGCAGCTGCTGGTGCTGCTCGAGAACGCGCTCCCCAACTTCCTCTTCGGCCGGCGCGCCGCGACCTTCACCACCATGTCCACCGACGACCAGGACGCGGTGCTCTCGGAGTGGCAGCACAGCCGCATCACCGTGCGGCGCTCGGGCTTCACCGCGCTGCGCTCGCTGGTGATGGCCGCCTACTTCTCGTCAGACACCACCTGGCCGGGCCTGGGCTACCCGGGCCCACAGCCGGGCATCTACGACCCGAACGCGCCGGTGTGGAAGGGCAACGGCGCCGAGCGGCCCCTCGGCAACGGCACCTTCCTCCCACCACCAGCGCCAGCCGCCGTCGACGGAGGTACGCCATGAGCGGCCGCATCTTCACCGGTGACGAGCTGACCCGGGACCTGACGGTGGAGTGCGACGTCTGCGTCATCGGCTCCGGCGCCGGCGGCGCGTGGACGGCGCACGAGCTGGTGAAGCAGGGCAAGACGGTGGTGATGCTCGAAGAGGGCGGGTACCACACGCGCCGCGAGTTCGACATGACCGAGCCCCGCGCGTTCCAGAACCTCTACCAGGAGCTGGGCAACCGGGCCGCCGACGACCAGTCCATCACCATCTTGCAGGGGCGCAGCGTGGGCGGCGGCACCACCGTCAACTGGTGCTCCAGCTTCCGCACGCCCGAGCGCATCTTGAAGGTGTGGAGGGAGCGCCACGGCATCGACACGCTCTCGGCGGCCACGCTGACGCCCCACTGGGAGGCGGTGGAGCAGCGGCTGCGCATCGCCACCTGGCCGCAAGAGATGATGAACGCGAACAACAAGGTGCTGTGGGAGGGCCTTGGCGCGCTGGGGTACGAGCGCGGGTTGATTCGCCGCAACGTCAACAACTGCCTCAACCTCGGCTACTGCGGCCTCGGCTGCCCGGTCGACGCCAAGCAGTCGATGCTCGTCACCGTCATCCCCGACGCGGTCGAGCAGGGCCTCACCGTCTACGCCAACACCTCGGCGCGGGTGCTCGACTGGGACGGGCGCCGGGTGACGGCGGTGCGGGCCGAGGTGATCGACGACGCCACCCGCAAGCCCACCGGCGTGAAGGTGGTGGTGAAGCCGAAGCTCACCGTCGTCAGCGGCGGCGCCATCAACTCACCCGGGCTGCTGATGCGCTCGCAGCTCTTGTCCGAGGGGCGCGTCGGCGAGAAGACGTGGTTCCACCCGGTGCTGATGATGATGGGCCTCTTCGAGCACGAGGTGAACGCGTTTCACGGCGCGCCGCAGAGCGTGTACTCGCACCACTTCATCGAGCGCGGGCCGGGCAAGATGGGGTACTTCCTCGAGGTGCCGCCGGTGCAGCCCATGCTGGCCTCGACGGTGCTGACCGGCACGGGCCCCGAGACGCTCGAGCTGATGGCGAAGCTCAAGCACCTCAACGTGATGCTCGCCATTCACGTCGACGGGCTCTTGCCTGACGAAGAGGGCGGCACCGTGCGGCTGCGCGACGGGGCGCACTCCCGCTACGCCATCAAGTACGGCTTCACGCCGGCGCACTGGGAGGCGTTTCGCTCGTCGTGCAAAGAGATGGCGAAGCTCCAGTTCGCCGCGGGCGCGAAGCAGGTGCGCTCGCTGCACCTCTCGCCGGTCACCCTCGACTCGGCGGCCGAGGTGGACAAGCTCGACGACGCGAAGTGGGAGGCCATGCAGGTGCGCGTGGCCACCGCGCACCAGATGGGCGGCTGCCGAATGGGGAAGGACCCGGCCACCTCGGTGGTGGACCCGCACCTGAAGTACCACTCGCTCGACAACCTCTTCGTCGTCGACGGCTCGGTCTTCCCCACCTCGCTGGGCGTCAACCCGCAAGAGACCATCTTCGGCATCGCGCGCTGGGCCGCCACCCACATCGGCCAGGCCGTCTGACGCGCCCCCTCAGAGGAGCGTGTCGAAGGCCTTCGTCGTCATCGTGGCGCCGCCGGCCTTGAGGGTGAAGGTCGTCTTCCACTCGCCGGGCATGGTGAAGTTGACCGAGCCCTCGTAGCGGCCGGGCGCCTTCAGCGTCGGGGCCACGTTGTTCGACGAGCCGTGCCCGTGCGCGGGCATCTCGGGCACCATCTCGATGGTCGCGTCGTCGACGCCGGGGAAGGTCATCATGTCCTTCATGCGGTGGAGCGTGACGACGACCGGGTTGGGGCCCACCTTCGTGCCCTCGGGGAACGACACGCTCATCACGTACTTGTTCGTCATCGCCGCGTTGGCCGGGTCGGCCATGGTGAAGCTGTGCACCCGCCCGCCGTCGCCCACCACCACGTCGAAGCCCAGCTTCTGCTCGACCGCGCCGCGCGCCACCTTCACGCCCAGCGTCCAGGTGCCCATGTCGGCGCTGGCCATCTGGAAGACGAGCTGGCCGCGGTAGACGCCGTCGCCCTCTGAGACGACCTCGCCCACCACCGGGCAGGCGTGCGACTTCGTCGGCATCGTCATCACCGGCAGGAGCGTCAGCGCGGCGTCGGTGACGGGCTTGCCGTCTTGCGCCAGCTTCACCCACACGGTGGTGAGGCCGGTCGAGAGCGCGGCGGTGGCGCTCAGCTCGGCCGTGAGACCGTCGGCGGTCGAGGTGCCCAGCACGGTGCGGGGCGGCGGCGTCGGCGTGGTCTGCTGCGGGCCGCAGGCGACGGCGAGGAGCGCGAGGGTGACGAGGGCGAGGAGACGAGGCATGGCGGTTGTCCTTGGTGACGTCAGGGGGCACTGCAGTGCTGCGGAGAGCTGCTGAAGGCGGCGCGGGTGATGGTGCAGCCCCAGGTGGGCGTGCGCGCGGCGAAGGCCCCGTTGGCGAGCACGCCGTCGATGGCGCGCTCGAGCCACGGCTCGCGGTCGTCGGCGCCGGGCTCGCGCTCGTTGTCGATCCACCCCACGAAGCGCACGACGCCGCGGCGGTCGAGCACCACGGCGGTGGGGGTGCTGCGGGCGCCGACCAGGCGGGCCACCTCGCCGCCGGGGTCGCGCCACAGGGGCACCTTGACGCCCCGCTCGGCCGCGACGCGCTGGGCCTCTTCGAACGACTCACCCGCGTTGCTCGAGACGGCCACCACCTGCACGCGGCCGGGCGCGCGGGTGAGGAGCGCGTCGACGCGGGCCTGGTAGCGCCGCACGCAGGGGCAGCCGGCGCTCCAGAAGACGAGCACCGTCGCGTCGTGCGTCGCGGCGAGCGTGTCGAGGGTGACGGCGCCGCGCGCCGACGTCAGCGCCGGCGGGGGCGTGGCCCGGGTGGTGCCGGTGCTCCCCGCGCAGCCCAGCAGGCACAGCAGGCCGCCGACGAGCAGTCTAGAAGTGGCCATAGCGACCTCCGATGACGAGCCCCACGCGGGCGTCGCGGTTGAAGGCCACGCCGCTGGGCCAGACGCTGGTGTTGACGCTGGTGACGAGCGTCCAGTGCGGCGCCGGGCGCCACGAGAGCGAGGTGACGAGCGAGGGCACGAAGCCGCTCGAGGCCGGCTGCACCTCGCCGTCCATGCGCAGCGCCCCCTCGAACTCCACCTGGGCCGAGACCGCCAGCACCAGCTTGTCGGCGACCAGCTCGCGGCCGCTCGAGAGGGCCGCCTGCACCACCGGGCCGAAGCCCTGCACCGCCTGCGTGTCGGTGCGCTTGAAGGGCGCGAAGAGCGTGACGCCGGCGTCGAGCCGCAGAAACCAGGGCAGCCAGGTGTACTCGCTCTCGAGCGCGAAGGACGCGCCCCACGCCCCGCGCCCGGTCACCCCAGCGCCCAGCGGCCCCAGGGTCTGCTCCGCGCGGCGGCCCGTGGGGAGCAGCGCCCCCACCGTGAAGCCCAGCGACGGCAGGCGGTCGTACTCGCCCAGCATGATGGCCTCGACGCGCACGGCGGCGCCGACGTCACCGAGGCCGCCCGCGGTCTGCGCGAGCGACCCGGCAGCCCGGTCGTTGAGCAGCAGCGGCAGGCGCGCCTGAACCTGAACGCGCTCGGCCAGGCGCACGATGGCCCACGGCTCGACCCGCGAGATCCCGTCGCTGAAGTCGCTGCCCAGGAGCCGGAGCGTGCCCGACGGGTCCCACTGCCCGACGACGCGGGTGTGGCCGAGCGTCACGCCCGTCGCGAAGTCTTCCCACACCAGCAGGCGCCCGACCCCGAACGAGGTCGCCGACATGCAGCAGGCCGCGGCGCGCGCCACGCCGGGCGTCAGCGTCAGTACGAAGGCCAGGGCGAGCAGGCGGCGCGTCATCGCGTCGCAAGGTGTCGCGAATTGATCCAGAGCGGGATGCGACACGTCGCCGCACCGCCGCGCCGACTTCTGAGTTCAGCAAGCGCAGGTGGTGCAGCAGTTGCGCAAAAGGCCTTCTTCCGCTCCGCGGCCTGCAGACCCTGCGTCGGAGGTCACTCCGGCTCGGGCGCGTCGTCTTTTCGGACCAGCTTCTTCACCGGCAGGCGTGGCGCGCGGCTCACCTCGGCCGACGGGAACTTCGCCTGCGCGTCGAGGTAGGCCTTCGGCTCGGCGGGCTTCTTCGGCTTCTTGGCTGCGGCGTCGGGGGCGGGGGGCTCGTAGGCGGGGAGGCTCCCGGGTGAGGCGGCCACCTTGCTGCCGTCGCAGAACATCCACTCGGTGCGGCCCTTCTCGTCTTCGAACGCCGCGTAGACCACCGGGCCGGGCGGCCGCCCCTTCACCGGCGCGCACGCCTTCTCGCTGGCCGCCTGCTGTGCGCCCAGGCGCCCGTCGCGCCACGCCGCGAGCGCCTTCTTCGCCTTGACGACCTCGAGCAGCTCGGGCGCCTCGGCCAGGCGCTTGCGGCCCAGGTCAGTGAGCTCCTGGGTGCGGGTGAGGCCTTCGAACCTGCAGCCGGCCCTGGCGGCCTGGTTGAGCCCGCGCTTCTGCAGATCGAGCGCGACCGGCAGCACGCGCTGCGCCTCTTCGAGGAGCGCGACGTGCTCTTCGCCCCACACGCCGTCGGGGCCCGCCGAGGTCTGCCCGAGGAAGTTGGCGAGCAGGGTGTTCATCGAGTCGAAGTCCTGCTGCACCAGCTTCGGGTCGACGGCGCAGAGATCGCCCACGCGCGACCAGTCGCGGTAGCTGGCGCGGTCGCTGCCCAGGGTGACGAAGGCCTCGGGGGGCGGCGTGACGACGCGCTTCACGCAGGCGCTCGAGAGCACGCAGAGACAGAGCGCAGTGAGTCGGAGAGGGATCATGGCGCGCGCAAGCTAGCAGGCACGGCCTCGAGCGCCGCTTTGGCTTTCGTGCGCCGCAGGTAGCAAAGGGTGCGACAACGACGCCCACTGAGGGCGCGCGAGGGTGTGGTAGGAATCGACTCCTCATGGCGGGTCACGAGACACGCGTCACCACCATCCGCAGGCTCAAAGATCAGATCCAGGTCAGCGGAGAGAGCTGCCTGGTCGAGATCCACGGCCCGGAGCTGGGCAAGAAGTTCGTCATCGAAGGCGACGAGCTGAGCATCGGCCGCGACGAGAAGAACACCATCGTCATCGACCTCGACAACGTCTCGCGGCGCCACGCGCTGGTGTCGGTGCGCGAGGGCAAGTTCTTCGTGAAGGACCTCACCTCGACCAACGGCACCTACCTCAACGACGACGAGATCCACGAGGAGCAGCCGCTGCGCTCGGGCGATCTGGTCAAGGTGGGCGGGGCGATCTTCAAGTTCCTGCAGGGCGGGAACATCGAGACGCTGTACCACGAAGAGATCTACCAGCTGACGATCTCGGACGGCCTCACCCAGATCAACAACAAGCGCTACTTCCTCGAGTACCTCGAGCGCGAGATGGGCCGCTGCCACCGCTACAACCGCTCGCTGTCGCTGATCATGTTCGACATCGATCACTTCAAGGCGATCAACGACACCAACGGCCACCTCGCCGGTGACTACGTCTTGCGCGAGCTGTCGCAGACCCTCAAGCCGCGCATCCGCCGGGAAGAGTGCTTCGCGCGCTACGGCGGCGAGGAGTTCGCCATCGTGATGCCCGAGGCGGGCTCCGAGAACGCGCGCAAGTTCGGCGAGAAGATTCGCAAGATGGTCGAAGACCACCGCTTCACCTTCGAGAACAAGGACATCAACGTCACCATCTCGCTCGGCGTGGCCGACCTGACCGGCGAGATGACCGAGCCGCTGCAGTTCATCAAGGTGGCCGACCAGAACCTGTACAAGGCCAAGAAGACCGGCCGCAACAAGGTGGTCGGCTGAAGAGGCCTCAGTACTGGAAGCGCAGCGACACCGTGCCGCCGAGGTACTGATCGACCGCGCCCTGGGCGACGAAGGCGTCGGTGGGCTCGGTGCGGAAGGTCAGGCCGTAGCGAATGAAGTCGAAGGCCGCGCGCACCTGGAGGCTCTTCAGCAGCGCCACCCCCACGCCCACGTTGCCGTCGAGGCCGAAGTTCGACCCGTTGGGGAAGAACGCCGCCGAGATGATCTCTCCGCTCGAGAACACCGGCACCGCGGCGAAGCGCCCGAAGACGAAGAAGAAGTCGTCGGCCAGGCCCACCTCGAAGCCCAGGCCCGCCTTGAGGCCCAGGTACGAGAGGTTGGGCAACAGGTCGAGCCGCGTGCCCATGGCGTTGGGCGCGACGGTGAACGAGTGCGAGCGAATGCCGAGCAGTGGAATGAGCGAGAGGTTGAGCGTCTTGACCGGCATGATCCGCCACGAGAGCCCCGCGTCGATGCGCACCGTCGAGGTCGGGTACACGTCGTCCATCGTCGACTCGCGGCGCGAGCGCAGCCAGGGCGCGAACGAGGCCTGCGCCTCGAGGCCGAGGCCCCCGAGCAGGTCCTGACGCGACAGCGCCAGCGGGTAGAACTCCACCTTCACCATGCCCAGCGGGAAGAGCGGCAGGCCGTAGCGGCGCAGGTTGGTGACCGGCTGCACGTAGCTGAAGCTCCGGTTGAGCAGGTCGACGCCGCCCTCCACGGCGATGAACGGCAGGCGACGGGCGCCGCTCACCACCGGCGCGGGCTCGGGCGTGGGCTCGGGGGCAGGCTCGCTCGGCGCCGGCGTCGCGGCGGGCGTGGGCTTGGCCGCCGCCCCGCTGGTCCGGACAGGCTCGCTGGGCGTCGCCCTCACCGGCGGCGTCGCTTCGGCGGGCGCGGCCTCGGGCGCCTCGGCGCCTCCGAAGGCCCCCTTGAGCGCGTCGATGGCCTGCTGCAGCGTCTTCGCCGCCAGCCCGTCGGCGTTCACCGGGAACGACTTCTTCAGCTTCGGCGCGCCCGGCTTCGAGAGCACCTCGAGCGTCAGCGTCTGCGCGCGGCCCTTCTTGGCGACGGTGCCGGTCACGAAGAACTGCAGCGCCTCTTTCTTCGCCTTCTTCCAGTCGGGCTTGTTGCCGGTGGTGACCTTGGCGCTGTTGACGCAGTCGGCGGTGTCGCAGATCGCCGTGACCAGCTGGTTCCGCACGGCCGCGGCGTTCGGCCCGGCGAAAGGAACGACGCCGATGCGCTGCGCGAGGGCCGGAGCCGAGGCGAGGAGCGCGACCCACAGAAGAGCTCGCATGGAGGCGGGGAGTGTAGCCGCGCAGGCGTGCTAAGGAAGCAATTGTGACCACCGCTCCGTCTGCGCTCGAGCAGTTCATTCGCGGCATTCCGCTCTTCGAGCTGGTCGGGCCCGAAGACATGCACGAGGTGCTGCGCGTGCTGCGGCCCGTTCAGCTCACCGCCGGTGACGTGCTCTTCCGCGAAGGGGAGCCGGGCCGCGCGATGTGGGTGCTGGGCGAGGGCGCCGAGGTTTCGATCAGCACCACCCAGGGCAGCAAGCGGCCGGTCGCGGTGGCCTACGCGCGCAAGGGCGACGTGCTGGGCGAGATGGCGCTGGTGGACGACGGCTCGCGCTCCGCCACCGCCGTCGTCACCCAGGACGGCACCGCCCACGAGATCGACGCGCAGGAGTTCCACGCCATGCGCAGCACCTTCGTGCCGGCGGCCTTCAAGGTGCTGCGGAAGATCTCGATGGATCTCTGCCGCCGCCTGCGCGCCACCAACGAGCGCATCGTGCCCTCGGGCAAGCAGGTGGTGAAGACGCCCCCGCTGCCGCCCGGCCGCCGCCCCGAGGTGAAGGAGCTCGACGCCTTCCCCGCCTTCAAGGCGCTGCCCGCGGTGGTGAAGCTGGCGCTCGCGCAGAAGCTCGACGTCTACGAGTTCCACGAGCTGACGCCGCTGTTCGCCGAGGGCGAGCCCAACGACGGCGCCTACTTCCTCGTCGAGGGCGAGGTCTCGGTGGGGCGCAACGGCAAGACGCTCGCCAACCTGCCGCCGGGCACCATGTTCGGCGTGGTGGCGTGCATCGACAACGGCCTGCGCTCGGCCAGCTGCCTCACCACCGGCCCCGCCAGGCTGTTCCGCATGTCGGAGCGGCACTTCGACACCCTCTTCGCCTCGGGCCACCGGTTCGCCTACCAGATGGTCGATCTGGTGGCGCGCCAGCTCGTCTCGCACGTGCGCGAGGCCAACCAGATGCTCCCCTTGCCGGGCAGACCCTCGGGCCCCGCCCGCAGCGCCAGGCCCGTCGAGCAGATGTTGCCCACGGCGCCCGAGCGCTCCGACCTCGAGCTCGTCGAGGCGCCCGAGCTCGAGATCGAGAGCGCGCTGCCCCTCGAGCTCGAGCTCGACCTCGGAGACTTCGAGTCCGAAGGGGTGTTGCTCGGGCAGGGCGGGGGTTGATTTCGAGGCCGTTCGTCCTTACAGGTGTTGCACTTGCAAGAAGGAGCCGCCCCGTGTCCGTCAACATCCAGCTCGAGTGGACCCCGAACCCCAGCACCCTGAAGTACGTCGTCGACACGCAGCTGTTGCCGCGGGGCGCGATGAACTTCACCACCCGTGAGATCGCCGTCGAGCGCTCGCCGCTGGCCTCGCGCCTGTTCGACATCAAGGGCGTCACCGCGGTGATGCTGGGCACCAACTTCGTCACCGTCACCAAGGGCGACGAGGGCGAGTGGGACGAGATGAACGACGGCGTGATGCTCACCCTCGATCAGCACCTCTCGGCCAACGAGACGGTGGTGAAGCCCGAGGCGCTGGCCGAGATGGCCGCGAAGGTCGCCACCGGCGGCACCGAGATGGAGCAGCGCGTTCGCGAGATCCTCGACGCCGAGATTCGCCCGGCGGTGGCCCAGGACGGCGGCGACATCACCCTCGACCGCATCGAGAACGGCAACGTCTACCTCCACATGCAGGGCAGCTGCGCGGGGTGCCCGTCGTCGACGGCGACGCTGCGCATGGGCATCGAGACGCGGCTGCGCGAGGCGATTCCCGAAATCGTCGAGGTCATCGCGGTCTGACCGTGAAGGCCCGCGAGAAGGTCGAGGCGCGGCACGTTCGCGCCGAGCTGCTGCCCGAGCAATCGGCAGAGCTCCTCAAGACGCTGCACCTGTTGACCCGGGACGGCGACCTGAACGCCGACGCGCGGCGCAAGCTCAAGCAGGTCAACCACCTGGTGGGCCTGGTGCAGCCGGCGCTCGACGACGTCTTCGCGCGCTACCCCGCGCCGCTGGTGGTGGACGTGGGCAGCGGCAACTCGTACCTGGGCTTCGTCTTGTACGAGCTGTTCTTCGCGAAGCGAGACGCGGGCGAGCTCAAGAACGTCGAGTCGCGGGCCGACCTGGTGAAGCGCTCGCGGGAGCGGGCCAGCCAGCTCGCCTACGCGCGCATGACGTTCGACGAGGCCAGCATCGAGGCCAGCGTGCTGCCCGAGCGCGTGCACGTGCTGACCGCGCTCCACGCCTGTGACACGGCCACCGACGACGCCATCGTGCAGGCGGTGCGGCACAAGGCCGACCACGTCGCGCTGGTGCCGTGCTGTCAGGCCGAGGTGGCGCAGCAGCTCAAGGACGCGCGCCGGGCGGTGAAGCCCGAGATGAGCGCCCTGTTCGCCCACGCCTGGCACCGCCGCGAGTTCGGCTCTCACCTCACCAACGTCATCCGCGCGCTGCTGCTCGAGAGCTTCGGCTACCAGGTCACCGTCACCGAGCTCGCCGGCTGGGAGCACTCGCTCAAGAACGAGCTGATCCTCGGGCGCCGGGTGCACAAAGAGAGCCGCGAGGCGCGCCAGCGGCTGGAGCAGCTGCTGCTGGCGACGGGCGTGCGGCCGAAGGCGGTGCGGGTGCTGTGGGGCGAGGAGCAGGCCTGCGCGTGACCGAGTCGCTCTTCGTCAGCTGCACTCCGGGCCTCGAGGCGCCGCTGGCCGTCGAGCTTGCCGCGCTGGGCCTCGCGGCGCGCGTCGTCACCGGTGGCTGTGAGGTGGCCGACGCGCCCCAGGGCAGCTTCGTGCGCGTCAACGTGCAGAGCCGCCTGGCCAGCCGGGTGGCGTGGCGCCTGGGGCAGCTCGAGACGCCGGCCGCGCTCGCGAGGCTCCCCGTCAGCGCGCTGCTGGGCCCGGGGCCCTTTCAGCTCGGCATCTCGGAGGAGCCGGGCGCCCGCTGCGCGGTGCCCGCCGAGGTCTGGCGCAACGCCGCGGTGAAGGCGTGGGGCGCGCTCGGCGAAGGGCCGGAGCTGTCGTTCCGGTTGAGCCGGGCCGGGTGCGCCGTCAGCGTCGACACCTCGGGGGCGTTGCTCTACCAGCGCGGCGCGCGCCAAGAGACGGGCAAGGCGCCGCTGCGCGAGACGCTGGCGTCGGGCGTGCTGAAGCTCTGCGGGTGGAAGCCCGGCGAGCCCCTGTGGGACGTGACGTGCGGCAGCGGCACCATCGTCATCGAGGCCGCCGAGCAGAGCCTGGGGCTGCAGCCGGGCCGCGCGCGCCCCTTCGCGTTCCAGGCCTTCCCCTCGGTCACGGCGCAGGCGCTGGACGAGGCGCGGCTGCCGGGGCCCGCGGTGAAGACGTGGCTGCACGGCTCCGACCTCAACGCAGGCGCGCTCGGCGTCGCGCGACGAAACGCCAGGCGCGGCGGCGTGTTCGAGGCCATCACCCTCGCGCGCGTCGACGCCACCACGCTGGTGCGCCCGCAGACGGCGCCGGGCCTCATCGTCGCCAACCTGCCGTACGGAAAGCGCGTGGGCGCGAAGTTCGACTTGCACGGGCTCTACCAGGGCGTGGGCGCGGCGCTGCGGCGTGGGTTCTCGGGCTGGCGCTTCGGGTTCCTCCTTCAAGAGGGGGAAGACGCCCTCGGCCTCGCTCTCGACGCGAGGGCGCCCGTCAAGAACGGTGGGCTCTGGTGTCAGGTCGTCACAGGACGGGTTCCATGACCTTCGACACCCTCGCCCCCGGGCTCTTCGTGGTGCGGTACCCCACCGCCGCCGATCTGGCGCCCGAGGCCCAGACGGGCCTCATCGACGCGGTGGAGCGCGCCCTCGAGGCCGGCCCGGTCGCCATCGTCTTCGACGTCGGCAAAGACGTGCACATGGTGGAGCTCTCGGTGCCTTCGTTCTGGCTCGACGCCACCGACCGGCTGCCGCTCCGGGCGATGTCGATCATCGCGCGCTCGGTCGCGGTGCGCATCGCTGCGGGTGGCTTCAAGTTGGCGCAGACGATGCGCCGGCAGCCCATCGCGGTCGAGGTGCACCAGACGGAGGCCGAGGCGTTGAGCTGGGCGCGCGCGCAGTTGTCGCGCTGACGCGTAGCCTCGAAGCACCGCCTTGAGTTACAGGCTGGGGCATGTCCGTCACCAAGGCCCTGTCCCACTACGAGCAGCACCGCGCCGCGTTCCTCGACGATCTGAAGGCGCTCGTGCGCATTCCCTCGGTCAGCTTCGACGGCTTCGATCCGAAGCACGTGCGTGAGAGCGCGCTGGCGACGGCCGAGCTGCTCAAGAAGCGCGGCTTCGAGAACGTGCAGCTGCTCGAGGTCGAGGGCGCGCACCCCTACGTCTTCGGCGAGCTGATGAAGGCGCCGGGCAAGCCGACGCTGCTCCTCTACGCGCACCACGACGTGCAGCCGGCCGGTGACGAGCGCGCGTGGAAGTCGCCGCCCTTCGAGCCGGTGGAGCGTGACGGCCGCCTCTGGGGCCGCGGCGCCGCCGACGACAAGGCCGGCATCGTGGTGCACTCCAGCGCGGTGGCGTCGTGGCTCGCGGCGGGCGCGATGCCGCTCAACGTGAAGGTCATCATCGAGGGCGAGGAGGAGATCGGCTCCAACCACCTCTCGACCTTCCTGCGCACGCACCGGGCGCTGCTCTCGGCCGACGCCATCGTGTTGACCGACACCAGCAACTTCGACACCGGGCTGCCCAGCATCACCACCGCGCTGCGCGGCCTGGTGACGGTGGACGTCGAGGTGCGGGCGCTCAAGCAGTCGCTGCACTCGGGCATGTGGGGCGGGCCAGTGCCCGACGCCACCATGGCGCTGTGCAAGATGCTCGCGTCGCTCACCCACGCCGACGGCACCATCGCCATCCCCGGCATCGCTGAGAAGGTGAAGCCGCTGACCGCCGCCGAGCGTGCGTCGATTCAGTCGCTGCCCGGCGACCGAGACACCTTCCGCAAGCAGGCGGGCCTGTTGCCCGGCGTCGAGGTGATGGGCGGCGATCGCCACGTGTGGGAGACGAACTGGCGCCAGCCCTCGCTCAGCATCAACGCCATGCAGGCCAGCTCGAAGAAGGACGCGCGAAACATCGTGTGCGAGTCGGCGTGGGCCCGCGTCGGCGTGCGCATCGTGCCCGACCTCGACCCGGTTGACGTGCAGACGAAGCTGATCGCCGCCATCAAGCAGGCCGCGCCGTGGGGCGTCGAGGTGCACGTCGAGTCCGAGAAGGCCGGCAAGTGGTGGTACACCGAGTCGTCCGGGCCCGCGTTTCAGGCGGCGTTCCGCGCGCTCGAGAAGGGCTACGGCGTCAAGTCGGTGGCCATCGGGTGCGGCGGCTCCATTCCCTTCGTCGAGCCCTTCAGCCTCGAGCTCGGCGGCGTGCCCGCGCTGCTCATCGGCGTCGAAGACCCGTACACCAACGCGCACAGCGAGAACGAGAGCCTGCACCTGGGCGACTTCGACAAGTCGGTGAAGAGCGCCATTCACCTCTACGAAGAGCTGGCCGCGGTGCTGCCGAAGAAGTGAGCGCCACAAAGACGAACCGCCTGAGGGAGCGCGGAGGCTCTCTCAGGCGGCTCGAACGACGCGGGCAGGGGGAGGGAAGGCCCGCGTCAGAGGGGGCGCGTCACGGCTGGCAGGTGCCCATCACGCACCGCTGGCTGGTGGGGCAGTCGCAGTTGGTGGTGCAGACGCTGGTGGCAGGCGGCAGGCAGTAGCCGATGCGGCACACCGTGGCGCCGGTGCAGGTCGCCTGGCTGGTGCAGCTGGTGGCGCACGCGCCGTTGACGCAGTCCTGGCCGGTGGTGCAGTGGGCCGAGGTGCTGCAGGTGCCGGCCGGGCGGGGCTTGCAGAGGCCGCCCTGGCACGAGTTACCGGTGGTGCAGTCGGTGTCGGCCGAGCAGCCGAAGAGGCACCTGGCGTTCACGCACCACGCGCCGACGCCGCAGTCGGCGTTGAAGGTGCACGTCGTGGGCACCCCGGCGTCGCTCGAGGCCGCGCCGCCGCCGGTGTTCGCCGCGCCGCCGCCGGTGTTCGCCGCGCCGCCGCCGGTGTTGGCCGCGCCGCCGCCGGTGTTCGCCGCGCCGCCGCCGGTGTTCGCCGTGCCGCCGCCGGTGTTCGCCGCGCCGCCACCCGCGCCGCCGTCAGTCGCGGGCGGGTTGGCGCAGAAGCCGTTGGCGCAGACGAGCGCGCCGCCGCAGTCGGTGGCGCTCGAGCAGGGGCGCACGCAGTAGCCGTTGATGCAGGGGTCGAGGCCGCACTGGGCGTTCGAGCTGCAGGTGCGCGCGCCATCAGGAACGGCGCGGCAGGTGCCGGCGAGGCAGAAGTTGCCCGTCGAGCAGTCACTGTTCTGGGTGCAGGCCGCGACGCAGCGGCCCGAGACGCACGAGCTGCCGCTGGCGCACTGCGCGGTGGTGGTGCAGCGCGGCTTGGGCGTACAGCGCCCCGCGGAGCACGAGCAGGTCGAGTGACACTCGTCGTTGCCTGAGCAGGTCGCCCCCGGACACCCGAAGGTGCAGTCGGCGTAGGCGTCGTCGTAGTCGATGATGGTGCACCCGCTGGTGACGAGCAGGGGCACGGTGAGCAGCATCAGGGTTCGGAGTCTCTGCGCGTTCATGGCGTTCTTTCCCGGTCAATGGCGCGCTCATCGGCGCACGCACAGACTTCGTTGCCGGGTGCTTCGGAACTGATCGTCGGGCGCGTTGGGACCGCGCGCTGCAGGGCCGTCGATCACTTCGGGGCGCACCGGCAACCGATGGAGGTGTTCGCCCGGAGACCCCAGATGACCGCAGACGCGCTCCCGATGCCGAGGCTGGTCCCGACGCCCCCTCCCACTGGCCATGGAGAGGCGCGGCTCCTGCGGTTGGTCGAGCGCATCAAGGCCGACGACGCGCTGGCGTTCGAGGAGCTGTACCGCCTCACCCGCGATGACGTGGCCCGCACGCTCTTTCACCTCACCGGCCGGCGGAACGATCTCGACGACCTGGTGCAGGAGACCTACGTGCGGCTGCTGCGCGCGGTGCCGGCGTTTCGCGGAGAGTCGCAGTTCAAGACCTTCCTCTACCGGGTGTGCGGGAACGTGGCGCTGATGCACCTGCGCTGGTGGCGGCGGCGACGTGAAGACCTGAGCGACGAGGTGCCGGAGCAGCTCTTTCAGGGCGCCGACCCCGAGCGCGCGGCCCAGCAGGCGCAGGCGACGCGGCTGGTGCACCGGGCGCTCGAGACGCTGTCGGCGAAGAAGCGCGTCGTGTTCGTGTACCACGAGCTGTGCGGCATGGGCCCCGAGGAGATCGCCCAGGCGGTTGGCGCCTCGTACAACACCGTGCGCTCCCGCCTGCACAGCGCGCGGCTCGACTTCACCCGCGCGATGAAGGCCCTCGTTCACGACGCTTTGGTGTCGTCATGATGCGCCACGAGACGGAGCGGCTGTGGGCGCTCGCCGCCGACGAGCTCGACCTCGAGGACAAGCGCTACGTCGAGCTGCACCTGTCGGACTGCCCGGAGTGCACCGACTCCCTCGAGGCGGTGCGCCTGGCGCGGCGGGCGCTTTCGACCGCGCGGCTGAGCGCGCCTTCGCTCGACTGGGCGCAGACCGACGCGCGGGTGGGCGCCCTGGTCGAGAAGCGCATGCGCGCGCTGGCCCGGCCGAGGTGGATGCCGTGGGCCGCCGCGGGCAGCCTGGTGGCCGTCGCGGCGGCGCTCACCGTGCTGCTGTGGCCGGCCTCACCGCAGGGGGACAGCGCGCTCCCGTCGGAGCCGCCGCTCGTCGAGGTCGAGGCGCCGAAGACGATTCGCGTCGAGGTCGCGCGCGGGCTGACGCGGGTGTCGGCCGAGTCGGAGCCGGTGGTGGCGGGCGCGCGGTTGGAGAGCGGCGACGTGCTGCGCACCGGCGTCGCGGGGCGGGCCTTCATGCACCTCCCCGACTCGAGCCACCTGCGGGTGTCGGCGGCGACGCAGTTCGCGTTGACCCGCGCCGAGCCCGACGACGTCGCCTTGACGGTGAGCCGCGGCCGCATCGCGGTGCGGGCGTCTCACGCGGCGCGCCGGCGCTTCGTCGTGCACGCCGGTGACGTGGCGGTCTACGTCGTGGGCACCGTCTTCTCGGTCTCGAACGGGCCCGAGGGCGTCGAGGTGGCGGTGTCGGAGGGCGCGGTGCGGGTGGCCTCGGGCGAGGCAGGGCAGGCGAGCGTGGTGGCGGGGCAGCGCCTGCTCATCGACCCGCGAGGCAAGGCCAAGCTGCGCGCGTTGACGCCGGCGTTGGAGCGCGAGCTGAACGAGGTGCAGGGCCTCGCCGAAGCGGTGTCGAGCGCGGAGCAGCAGGTGGCCGTCGTGGCCGCGAAGGGGGGAGGAGCAGGCCCGCGTGCGGCGCCCGGGGCGCTGCCGCGGCTGACGCCTGAAGAGTCGAAGGCGCGGGTGGTGGAGCCCGAGGCGATGGTGGCGCCGACCCCGGCCCCCACAGCCGAGGGCCAGCCACAGGCGGACGAGCCGTGGGATGGCCCGGGCACCGTGTTCCCCTCGTTGGCCGGTGGCTTCACGCGCGGCGTGCCTCCGCGGGTCGAGTCGCCTCGGCCGGTGGAGCTGGCTCCCGGCCCGGGGCCGTCGGAGAAGGCGCCCGGCTCGGTGTCGGGACCGGGCTCGCTGTCCGTACCCGGCTCGTCGTCGGGACCCAGCTCGGCGCCGTTGAAGTCGGGAGACATCGCGGCGAGCGAGGAGTCGGAGTGGGCGACGCTGCCGAGCCCCGCGCGCGCAGCGCCGCTGCCCCCGATGTTGGTAGTCCCTTCGCTCGAGCCAGAGGCGGCCCACGCGCCCGCCCGCCCCGTCACGCCGCGTGGCCCCTCGAAGTCGCTCGAGGAGCTCTTCCTCGAGAAGGCCGAGGCGAGCCTCGAGAAGGGCGGCTGCGAGCGCTTCCTCCCCGGCCTGGAAGACCTCGTGCTCGAGTCTCGCGACGCGGCCCAGCGCGCGCGGGTGCTCCGGGCCCGCTGCTTCGAGGCGGAGCTGCGGCCTCGTCAGGCCATGAGCGAGTACGCCAAGTACCTCGAGGCGTGGCCGAAGGGCCGCTACGCCGATGAGGCGCGCGCGGCGCTCGGGCAGTGACGGCCTACCCGCGGCGCGCCAGAGCACGAAGGTGAAGGGCACGGACCGCGCAGGGTCCTCGACCCGGGGCAGCGACGGCTCACCGCAGCCTGCCGAGCACGAAGGCGAAGGCGTCGGCCACGGTGCCGTTGCTGGCGTACTCGGCGAAGGGGTGAGCGCCCGCCCGACGCGCCATCGCGCGCGGGTGGTAGCCAGGCGGCAGCTGCGGGGCCGCGGTCGCCGGGTCCTGGAGCGGGTCCTCCTCGTTGCGGAACAGCGCGGTCGCCAGGTCTTTCGCCAGCACCGGCCTCACCTCGCGCGCCGCCTCGACGACGCCCGCCCCACCGAAGACCGCCAGCCCGCGGGCGCGCACCGTCACGCCCGCCAGGTAGGTGGCGAACGAGCCGCCCAGGGAGTAGCCGACGAACCCGTAGCCGGTCGGCTTCTCGGCCACCTTCGGCACCAGCTGGTCCATCACATACTCGAGGAAGGACTCGAGCGGCTCGGGGCGGGGCGCCTTCCCCGGCGGCGGCGCGGAGGAGACGACGAGGTCGACGCGCGGCACGCCGCTGCGCTCCCAGGCCCCGCGGAACTCGTTCACGATCGCGGTCGGCTCGGTCTGAAAGCGCTCCTGGTGCGCCTGCCAGGTGATGCTGCCACCGGTGTAGTGGACGAAGGGCGCCGGGCCCTCGCCGCCGAAGCGGTACCGATCGGCGAAGTCGCGCAGCCCCATCGCCGACTCGTCGATGATCCACTTCTCGTGGGTCGTCACGGCTTCGGCACCGCTTGCCCAGCGCGCGCGACGAGCTCGACGGTCGATTGATCAGACAGGCCCGCGCCGTCGCCCTTCTCCTCGAGCACGCCGCCGATGCGAATCACCTCGCCGCGCTGCAGGTGGAAGAACTTCTCGTTGCCCGGGTTGCGGTGCTTGTCCTGCAGGGCCAGCCCGATGCGGCCCTCGGGCCCACAGCCCATGAAGCGCTGCCGCCCCTTGCCCTCGAGCGCCTCGGAGACGATGCGCAGCACGCGCCCCTTCGGCGGCTCGGCCCACGCCTCGCCCTTCGGGGCCAGCACCAGGTAGCTCATCTTGAGCGACTCCTTGTGCAGGCTAGCGGAGCGCGCGAGCGCCTCGGTCAGCGCGGGCATTCGCCACGGCCGCTCGGCGTGGCACCAGTCCGAGGGCTTGATGAGGGCAGGGCAGGCGCCGCGGAACAGGCAGGGCGCGCGCACCGCGTAGCCCTTCGCCACCAACACGTCGCGCACCTGGAGCAGCGCGCGTGAGGTGTCGCGGAGCGCCGGCTCCATCACCACCAGCGAGCCACCGGGCTTGAGCCGCTCGAGCACCCGCTCGACCAGGGCCGCGCGCTTCTCGACGTCACCGGCGAAGAGCTCGTTGAGCACGTGGCCCATGGTGATGACGTCGAAGGTGCCCTCGGGGAGCGGGCGCTCGGGGCTCCACTCGCGCGTCCCGAGAGACTCCGACGACGCGATGGCGAGCTGTCGGGCCAGCTCGAGCGCGGGCTTGCTGCGATCGGCGGCGATCGTCTCTCTCGCGCCGGCGTCGATGCCCGCGAAGGCGAGCGGGCCGGGGCCCGAGCCGAGGTCGAGCAACGAGCGGGGCCGCGCGGGGAGCTCGGACAGCAGCGACCGCGACTGTGCGTACGAGACCGGCCAGTAGAACAACAGGTACGCGCCGAGCAGGGCCGGGTCGTCCATGTACTTCGCGCCCGCCAGCTCGCGCTCGCGGGTCAGCCCGTGCGAGAGGCGCTTGATGCCGGCGCCCACCTCTTTGATCTCTTGCGGCGTCAGCTTCGCGGAAGGCGCCTCTTCGACGTGTCGGCCGCGCGGGGGCGGGCGTGGGCCCTTCGTGCGCGCCGCGCGCTGCTGACGCCACAGGGTGATGAGCCTGGGAATCCACTCTTCGAGGTCGCGCGCTGCGTCGCCAGACATGTGGGCACTGTATGCCCCGGCGACGACGTTCAGTCATCGACATGAGACCGCGCCGCCCGTCAGCCGTGCACGGCGGCGCCTCGAGGCTTCGGAGGCGCCGACCCCGAACATCGCCCGCTCCGAGAGCACGACCTCGAACTCGAGCGCTGCCGAGAGCAAGAGGAAGAAGGTGCCCGTGGCCGGGCCTTCGACGTTCCGTTGGGCGACGGCTGCGAGAACGTCACCGGGACACCTCTGGCGCCGCGGACCTCGACGTCAGCCGCCGAAGGCCCCACGCGCACAGGGCCAACACGACGACGCCGACGACGAAGGCGAGCGGCTCGGTCTCTTCGGGGTGCTGCTCGAAGAGGCGAGACCCGAGGAACGAGACCAGGTTGTTGCCGATGTGGGCGAGCGCCCCGGGGACGGTCGACCGCGTCCACAGGGCGGCGACCCCGAGCCAGAGGCCGAGCGCGGCCGCGACGAGGCCCTGCTCGAGGTCGAGGTGCCAGAGGCCGAAGAGCACCGCCGTCACCACCACGCCCTTGAGCGGGCCCCACCGCTCGACGAGCCGTCGCATCACGAGGCCGCGAAACAGCAGCTCCTCGACGAGGCCCGCGATGACGGCGCCGACGAGCAGGAGCACCGCGAACTGAGAGAGGCTCGCCTCATTCGCGGTCGTCGCCAGCGCCTCGAGCGCCCCGGCGCCTGGCTTCATCAAGTGCTTGATGGGGACGATGGCGATGCTCCCAGTCGCCAGGGTCCCCGCGAAGACGAGCGCCACCTCGCGCCAACGAATCGCCGTCTCCGACCAGCCCAGCCGCGCCGCCATGCCGCCGGGTGGAATCGACTCGAACCGTCGAGGGGCCTTCCAGAGGGCCAGCACGACGGCGGCCTGGGCGAGCACCAGGCTGACGACGACGAACTGGGGGTCCGCGAGCATGCGGGCGAGCCGCTCGTCGCGGGTGAGGCCCTCGACCGGGCCGGTGGGCGTGTACGCCGCGGCGACGAAGCAACTGGAGCCAAGCTGCGCGAGCGTCGCGACGATCAACGACGCGAAGACGCCCTTGACCTCTGGGACGGGCTGGGCCGCGGTCGGCGTGGGTGCGGCGAGCGGAGGCTCCGGCGTCGGGTCATGGCTCACGCAGCGAAGCGTAGGCGGAGGGGCCGCCACGGGGCCTCGCCCGCTGCCCGCGATGGCTCCCATGCCAGCTCGCCCGCGCCCTGGCTCGACGGCGGCGGAGATGCCGGGCGTGGGGGCAGCGGTAGCAGCTCGCCGGCTTCGGCGCCGAGGGAGGGCGCCGGGGAGACGCAGCGCTCCCACGACGATCTTCGACCAACTACAGTCATCGCCATGAGACCGCTCGTCCTCGCAGCCCTGACGCTCGCCGCGCCTGCCCTCGCCGACTTCAAGCGGCTGCACGCCGAGCGCGCCACCGCCAGCAGCTTCCTCGAGAGCAACTGGAACAAGTACCAGGAGAACTACCACCCCACCTACGTGCTCGATGACGACCCGGCGACGGCGTGGGTCGAGGGCGTCGACGGCGACGGTGTCGGAGAGTCGTTGTCGGTACGGGTGTCGGCGTTGAGGGCAGCAAAGACGTTGAAGCTGGTGATCACCCCCGGCTACCAGAAGTCGAAGGCGCTCTTCACCGCCAACGGCACGCCGACGGGCCTCGAGGTGACCGTGCGCGACGCCGCCGAGGCCATCACCGCGCAGCAGGCGTTGACCCTCGCGCCGCGGTGGGGTGCGCAGACGTTCGAGGTGCCGCTCAAGGGCGGGCTGGCGTCAATCACCTTGCGCGTCACCGCCGTGAAGCCCGGCACGAAGTACCGCGACACCTGCCTGTCCGACGTGCAGCTGTTCGTCGACAGCGAGGTGCCCTACGACAAGCGCGTCGAAGACGCCAAGCGCCAGGCCATGCTCGCGTGGAAGCAGGAGCGCCTCTCGGCCGCGAAGTACTTCGGCGCCCTCCCCGCGACGTACCCCTTCGCCTCGAGCGCCTTTCGGGTGAAGGACCTGCCCGTCAGGGTGCTCGGCCGTCGCTACGCCCGGGTGTCGGAGTCGAACGGCGAGGGCGGCTGGCTCAAGGGCGAGCGCGACCCGGCCTTCGTCGAGCTCGACGTGAGGGTCGAGCGCGGCGTGTTGCCGCCCGAGTTCGACGCCGACGATCGCGCCGCCCTGAAGGCGCTGCGGGAGCTGATGGCGTCGCCGAAGGGCGGCAGGTGGTTCTCGGCCTCGGCCAGGCCGGTGCGGCTGCCCGACGGGCTCGACGATCTGCTCCTGCCCGAGGTGATGGCGCTGGTGCGGGCGAGCGAGGTGACGCTGTTCGAGGCGCGCGCCGACGGCCTCGAGCTCAAGCTCAAGCCCGTCATTCGACGGGGCGCGGTGCCGCGTGAGGCCGCGCTGTCCACCGTGAGGCTCCTCGAGGGCACGGCCGTCGCGCCCCGGCGCGTCTTCGCCAAGCACGTCGAGGTCGTCTTCGAGCGCTCCGACTACGAGCTGACGAGCTGGCTGCTGATCGACTGGGGTGACGAGGGCCTGCTGAAGCGGGTGACGGTGTGGCGCGACGAGGCAGAGATCTCGGGGGGCGGCCGCATGATGGAGGCCGGCGTCGACCCGAAGGCCGTGCCCCCCGAGGTGCGAACGCTCACCCACCGCGCGGTCGAGGTGTGGCGCTTCACGGTGGCCGACGCGAAGATCGCCGCCGTCTCTCGGCAGGCGCTGCGGTCGAGCTTCGGTGACCCCACCTCGATCGAGGGGCTCCAGGCCGACGAGGGCGTCAGCCAGCTCGGCGCCGTCTTCACGGCGCTGCCGACGCAGGCCGCCGCGAGGTGAGCGCGCTGCTGCTGTGGGTGGTGTTGGCCCAGCCGTCGTTCGACGTCGCGGGCTTCACGCGACCGCTCCAGCTCGACGCGCCGGGCGCCGCGGCCTGCGCCGCGTGTCACCCGCAGCGCGCCGCCGAGTGGCGGGCCTCGATGCACCGCCAGAGCCTGACCAGCCGCGTCTTCCTCGACGGCTTCTCGGCGGAGCCGCAGCGGCGCTGCCTCGTCTGCCACGGGCCGCTCGAGGCGCAGCTGAAGCACTCCTGGACTTCGCGCCATCTGCTCGCTCGAGGCGCCCTGCCGCCGGAAGGCTCGCCGGTGCACGAGGGCATCACCTGCGCGGTCTGCCACGTGCGCGACGGCGAGGTGCTGGCGCCGAGCGCTGCGGCGCTCCCGTATGGGCACCCGGTGCGCTTCACCCCGGCGCTGCGCACCAGCGAGTTCTGCGGCACCTGTCACGAGTTCACCGGCCACGCCGTCATCGACGGCGCGACGCGCCTGAACGCGCTGCCGATGCAGACGACGCTCTCGGAGTGGCGCGCGTGGGGCGGCGCGCAGACCTGCCAGGGCTGCCACATGCCAGGGGCCTCGCACCGCGTGCGCGGGGGCCACGACGTCGACTTCGTGCGCGGCGCGGTGCGGCTCGAGCTCGAGGGCGGCGTCGCGATCGTCACCGCGCACGACGTGGGCCACCGGGTGCCGACCGGTGACGTGTTCCGCCACCTCGTGCTGTGGGCCGACGACGAGCCGCTGCGGCGCTTCGGCCTCGAGCTCGGGCGCACGGAGGACGCCCAGGGGCGGCCCGGCGTCGGCGTGGTGCGAGACACCCGCCTCGAGCCCGACGTGCCGGTGCGGGTGCAGGTGCCCGCCGGCGCCAGGCGGGTACGGCTGACCTGGCACTTCACCGACGCGTCGCCGCGGCCCCGGCCGCTGTTGACCCGCGAAGACGAGCTGGTCGAGCTGTCCTCGCTGCCCGTCGTCCGGAGCGCGGGTTTGAGGGCGCGCCGCTGACGTCTCGGCTACACACCCGCGCATGATCGAAGTGCGAAACCTCACCAAGCACTACCGCGTGCACAAGCGCCCGCCCGGCCTGGCCGCGGCGGTGAAGTCGCTCTTCAAGCGCGAGTACACGACGGTGAAGGCGGTCGACGGCATCACCTTCGCCATCAAGCCCGGGGAGCGGGTCGGCTTCCTCGGCCCCAACGGCGCGGGGAAGACGACGACGCTCAAGACGCTGGCGGGGCTGCTCCACCCCTCGAGCGGCGAGGTGCGCGTCGACGGCCACGTGCCCCAGAAGCGCGAGGCCGAGTACCTGAAGAAGATCATGTTGGTGATGGGGCAGAAGCAGCAACTGCTGTGGGACCTGCCGCCCGCCGAGACCTTCGAGCTGAACCGCGCCATCTACGACGTGCCGCGGCCTGACTTCGTGCGCCGCATGAAGGAGCTGAGCGAGCTGCTGGAGCTGGGCGACCTGGTGAACAAGCCGACGCGGCAGCTGTCGCTGGGCGAGCGCATGAAGTGTGAGCTCGCGGCGGCGCTGGTGCACGGCCCGAAGGTGCTCTTCCTCGACGAGCCCACCATCGGCCTCGACGTCTCGATGCAGGTGGTGATGCGCGACTTCATTCGCCGCTACAACGAGACGACCGGCGCGACCCTCATCCTCACCAGCCACTACATGGACGACGTGGCCGCGCTCTGCCCGCGCGTCATCGTCATTGACAAGGGCACGCTCTCGTTCGACGGCGCGCTCGACGTGCTGGTCAAGCAGGTGCGGCCCGACAAGCGGGTGACGCTGCGCTTCTCGCAGCCGGTGACGCTGGAGCAGGTGACGCCGCTGGGCCAGGTGGTGCGCTGCGAGGGCGCGCAGGCGGTGCTGCAGGTGAGCCACGACCAGGTGAACGCCGTGGTGGGCCGGGCGCTGGCGTCGCTGCCGGTGGTGGACCTGAACGTCGAGAACCCGCCGCTGGAAGAGGTGATGAGCGAGCTCTTCTCGCGCAGCCGCGCGACGCGGGAGCAGGCCGCGTGAGGGCGTTGAAGGCGCTGCCGGCGCTGATGCGGGTCGGCTTCGTGGAGTCGCTGGCGTACCGGGCCGAGATGATCGTCTGGGTCTTCGCCACCACCATGCCCCTGGTGATGATGGTGCTGTGGACGGCGGTGGCCGAGGCGGTGCCGGTGGTAGGCGGCGGCGGCAAGGCGTGGGGCTCGACGGCGTTCATCGCCTACTTCCTGTGCGTCTTCACGGTGCGGCAGCTCATCTCGGCGTGGGCGTGCTGGGAGATGAACTACGAGGTGCGGCAGGGCACCCTGGCGATGCGGCTGCTGCGGCCCATTCACCCCATCCTCACCTACGCGGTGGGCAACCTCGCGGCGCTCCCGTTGCGCGCGGGCGTGACGCTGCCGGTGGTGGTGCTGCTGCTCCTCACCCAGGCGCGGGAGCACCTCACGCGCGACTGGCGGGTGTGGGCGCTGTTCCCCTTCGCGTTGTTCGGCGGGTGGTTGATTACCTTCTTCGCGAACGTGGCCATCGGCTCGTTGAGCCTGTTCATGGAGTCGAGCGTCAAGCTGATGGAGGTGTGGCTGGCGGCGTTCTTCGTCTTCTCGGGGTACCTCTTCCCGCTCGACCTCTTCCCCGACTGGCTGAGCGCCATCGCGCGGTGGTTGCCGTTCCGGTACCAGATCGGCCTGCCGGTGGAGTTGATGACGGGGGTGCACACGCTCGAGTCGGCGCTGCCGTTGCTGTTGCAGCAGTGGGCGTGGGCGGGGGCGTTGGTGGTGCTGGCGCTCTCGGTGTGGAGCTTCGGGCTCCGGCGCTTTCAGGCGTACGGGGGCTGACGGCGATGCGGCGCTACCTGACGCTGTTGGGCCTGCAGCTACGCACCTCGGGGCTGCTGGCGGCGCAGTACCGGTGGGACTTCCTCGTCGATGGCGTGGTGTCGCTGTTCTTCATGGCGACGGCGATCGTGCCGCTGTTCGTGGTGTACGGCGACGGCTCGCGCGCGGGCATTCCAGGGTGGAGCTTCGGTGAGGCGCTGGTCGTCACCGGCTGGTTCATTCTGCTGCAGGGCGTGCTCGACGGCGCGGTGAACCCGGGGCTGCAGGCGGTGATCGAGCACATTCGCAAGGGCACCCTCGACTTCGTGTTGCTCAAGCCGGCCGACGCGCAGTTCCTGGTGTCGACGTCGAAGTTCCACGTGTGGCGGGTGACGAGCGTGGTGGCGGGGCTGGTGGTGTTCGCCGTGGCGTTCGATCGCATCGGGCACGGGCCGAGGCTCGTCGACGTGGCGGCCTCGGGCGTGCTCCTGGTGTCGGCGACGCTGCTGCTCTACTCGTTGTGGATCCTCATCGTCTCGGCGGCCTTCTTCGTGGTGAAGGTGGACAACCTGACGTACCTCTTCTCGAGCATCTTCGACGCCGCGCGCTGGCCGTCGAGCGTGTTCCCGAAGGTGGTGCGGTGGGTGTTCACCTTCGTCTTGCCGTTGACGCTGATGACGACGTTCCCGGCCGAGGCGATGTTGGGCAGGCTCGCCCCGCAGGCGTTGCTGGGCGCGCTGGTGGGCACCGCGGTGTTCGCCGCGGTGGCGCGGGTGGTGTGGCTGAGGGCGATCGGCCACTACACGTCAGCGGGCGGGTGAGGCGGCGATTCAAGCCGAGACGGAGCCCGGACCGAAGTTGCCGAAGCCCTGACTGGTTCGCCGAATCGAGGCGCGCACGGCGGCGAACAGGCCCCGCCGAGCATCGGCTTCAGCGGGTAGTCGAAGCAGGCTCGCGACCGTGCGGAGCGACGCAGGTGCGCGCCACAGAGGCCAGCTAAACGCCGCGCTATCGCCTCGACCAGAGACCGCGGTCGTGAAGACCCGCGCCTTGATGGGCACACACGGCAAGAGCGGCAGGGCTCGAAACGCAAGCCACTCCAGCGGTGCGTTGACGCTCGTGCCTTCGGTATTGGGGTCGTCAGCCATCAGCGCGTAGTTCCGGTCCGCTCCCGGGTCCCAGCGCACGTTTCCGCCGGGTCGCAATGCGTTGGCCTCAAACAGCGCTGCTCTGCACCAATCCTCGTCAATCGAGGCCCTGATGGCTTCGATCGCCCCGAGGAACTGTTGGTTCGCAGCCGTGAAGTGAAAGGCCGTTGGCTTGGTGTTGCCCTTGTTGTCCACGGCAGTGCTGGTGCCATAGGCGGCGGCATACGCGGCTCCCTCACTGTCGCCGGTCTCAACCCATCGAGACAGGGCGCTGTCGAGGAACGAGCGGAACGTCTCGGGTGGTGGCTTCAGGTCTTCGACGAACTTCTCGCCGCGCTTCTCGACCTTGCCGTACTGCAGGCGCCAGGGCTGCGGCCCCGCCTGTTCAGTGGCATCACGCGCGACCAACCCTGCGAGTGACTCGTCAATGCCTTCGACGAAGGGTCGATAGCTGCCGTCGTCGAGGAAGGCGAGTCGCGCCCGGTCGTGCACGCGTGCCGCGATGCGAAGCAGCCCAACGCTGGCGAGAAAATGGAGCGGATTGGTGCCCGTCAGGCCAGTCAATACGACCTTCCTCATGACTCCGCTCCCCTCTGTTCCGCCTCACTTGCGCGATGGTCAGCCAGCCGCAAGACCGCCTCGAGCCAACAGAGCTCGAGCCAGCCGTACTTCTCGACCAGCCGCCAGAACCGGTCAGCAATGGTCGAGTCGAGTCGGTGCAGCCCGTTGGCAGAGGACACGGGTCCGAACTTCCAGTCTCCGTGCTCGAGCGCGACGTCAACTGGCTCTTCGTCGAGCACCGGTGGCGCGAACGGCCGACAGTGGCCGTGATGAGTCGCGACGAGGTGGAGCACGAGCTCAGGGTCGTGGGCCCGCTGGACCAGCTCGCTCCGGTGTGCCTCCAACATCGCGACCGATTGAACCTCGTGTCTGGTTCCGCTGGGGTAGCCACTCTTCCGTTGGGCGAGGCGCTGTTCGTATCGAGCGCCGGGTGTCAGTGCCGACTTGGCCCATGGGCGCTCGTCCTTGAAGAACTCGATCGGGTCGCCGCGCCGAAGCAGGAGTTGAAATCGACGGTCTGCCTTCCCGATGTCGTGCAGCCACCCTGCCAACTCGAGGTCTGAGGCGAGCGGCTTTGGCAGCTTGAGGGTCGCCGCGAAGTCCCGAGCGAACGCGCGGACGTCGGCGGAGTGCTCATCGAGGGGCACCGACCTTCCGAGAAAGGAGGACTCCTCGTCGTCGGTCGTCACGTCTGCTTCAGGATCGATCGCCAGGACCCTCAGCGCCGCTCTGCCGATCAGGCCGCCATCGAGGCACGACCAGCCCGTTTCGCCTGAGGTGACGACAAACGGCCGGCCACGCTTCCGGAGTCGCTCAGCCCACGGCTTCATCCATGGCTCGTTCCCCTGCAGGCCCTCGAGGGCGTCTTCCAGGGCTTCAGGGTCGCGGGCGGCCGCTCGCGGCAGACCAAGGCCAGAGAGCACCTCCGGCTGGACTCGCAGCATTGCCCGGCCTCGGGCCAGGAGCGCGCCTTGTTCTGCGAGGTCGCGGACCGGTTCCCGGCACTCGGGGCTGAAGCAGCCGCGCCAGAGCCCACCACGCCCGGCGGGCACGATGACGGTGTCACCTGGCCGGAGCGCCTCGACTCGCACGACCGCGCTGTCTTCCCCCCGCCAACGGAAGACGTGCTGATCACCTTCGATGGCCTCATCGTCGCCAGTAGTCCCTTCGAGATCGGCGATCTCGCCGTCCTCGCTGGCGCTCTTTGAGAGCCATCGGCGCGCCGCCCCGAAAGGGACCGAGACGGCCTCGAGGCTCGACGGGCGAATCGCCGAGATGACCTCGACCAACAGCTCGGCTGGCATCTCCGGCTCGACGTCGGCGCGCCAGATGACTTGAATGTCGGGAGGACCAGACTCGGGGCCGTGGAGGAACAACGACACCTCTGGAACGAGCTCAGGGGCCGGGCCTGTCTGGGCCCAGAGGTCGAGGTAGGCGGGCAGCAAGACGGGTGCGTGCTTCTCCGGGCCCCGCATCAACTCCAATTCCTCGGCGGACGCCGACGGGAGATTCAGGGGCCCGAAGTCGATGGAGCGTCGCTTCTTGTCGAGGTGCTCTTTCAGCCACGCGGCGGTCTCATCGAGGGCTTTGCCGTAGATGGGGTCGTTCTTGCCCGCCCGGTCGCGGATGATGAGGCCCTCTGCTTTGCCGTACTCACCAAGCCGGTCGACGCGACCGAATCGTTGTCTGAGCGCAGCCAGACTCGCGGCCTCCGTTACGAGCGCATCGAAGTCGAAGTCGGCGCCTGCTTCGACGCATTGGGTCGCGACCACGATCAAAGGCCTCGCGACCTCGTCTCGACGTCGCCCCGCCAGAATTCTCGGCTTCAGGCGCGCGACCAGCGCATCTCGATCGATTGGTCGCATTCGGCCGGTCAACACCTCGACGTCGGCTTCGTCCTTCAGGCACTCCTGGAGTTGCCTTGCGACCGTCAGGGCGCTCCCGACCCGGTTCAGCACGACGGCGACGGTGTTGTGCCGTGCGATGAGGTCGCGCGCTGCGTCGACGCACTGTGACTCGAGCGCGGTGCGACCCGCGGCCTCGGCCAGCATCGCGGGTTTCGGCGCGCGGAGTCGCTTGCCCAGGACACTGTCTTCGGCCGTATCAGCCCCGCTCAGTTTGAAGGGCTCGCTCACCTGTGCGACCGGTGTCGCTGACAGGAAGGCGCATTGAAAACGGGTGCGCACGAAGCGGCTCCGCAGCCGCTGCAACGCCTCGAGGGTCTCCGCGAAGGGCCCCGACAGATGAACCTCGTCGAGCAGCAGCAAGGTGTCGTTTCCGATGAGCCCGGCGTGCACTGGCGCCATGCCTGCGCTGACGCCGTAGCCCTGCATCAGCAGTCGCGAGCCGAGCTGGTCCACTGTCGACGCGATGATCAACGGCTGGTCGGGTGTCCGTGCCCAGCCGTCATCCTTCGGAATGCCGCCGCGCAGGGTGTACACCGCGAGCGGCGCCTGCTCTCGACTCATCGCGCCCAAACGACGCGCGACCTCGCCGAGGACCGCACCACCTGGGTTCAGCAGCGCCTGAGCCAGACGTCGGCCTCGCTCCGCGACCTGGTCGACGACGACGCGGCGGTCGACCACCATCGCGATGCGTCTCGCACACCACGGCGTGGCGCTCTCGGAGTCGAGCGCCAGGGCGAACACGGCAATGTCGAGGCAGGTCGTCTTCCCCGCGCCTGTCGGCAGATCGAGAACCGATGGCCAGGCCCGTTGGCGAACGACCTGCTCCAGGAGTCGCTGCTGCCAGTCGAACGGGGCTCGGCCGTGAACTGCGAGGTGGAACGCCCCAAAGTCAGCGGCCTTCATCGAGTCTCTCCAACCGGGAGGCACAGCCCGAGGCCGAAGTGTCTTCCGGCGCCGATGAGGAGTGGCCCGCGAACGGGCTCGTCGAACCGAAGCTCCGCGTGAATGCGAACTCGCTGGGCTTTGCCGGCCCGCGCCGCGAGGTACGCCATCGACGACTGGCCACCTTGCAGCAGCGGGGCAAACGAGAGCTCGACCCCCGACGGCCTCGGCAGGCCGATCGACTCGCAGGAGGCCGCGATGCTCTCTCTCGCCTCCTCCGCCGCTTTGTGGGCGGTTCGTTCGAGGTTGCTCCGCAGATTGCCGGGGTTTCGGTCGAGGGCGATTGGGGTCGCCGTGATGAAACGCGTCGAGCTCTGACACCAGCGCGTCGGTCTGGCCGCCTCCATTGATGGCACGGCAACGCGCTTGAAGGTCACGGGTGGCAGCCCGGGCCCAGCCAGCGTGAGTCGGCCCTCGGGCTGGTCGCGCTCCCATTGCGCGATGAGCCGGTACAACAGCTCGCGATCCGCTTCCGAGAGCTCTCGCGGAGGCACGATCGCGACACCCTTGATCGAGCCGTCGGCGTATTCGCTGCCGACGAAGGGGAGGGCGAGGAAGGCGAGGTGCGGCTGCGTCGTTGGTTTTCCGGTGGAGTCGTGGCCGGACAAGCTCGGGGGCATTCCAGGCTTGCCGTGCTGTTCCAGAATTGCTGCTCGGAGCGCACGGGTGAGGTCGACGGACTTCGAGCCGACGACGCGCGCCCCTGCGACACGCTCGAACACGATCCAGTCGGCGGCGAACACCGAGGCCGGCCTGGGCCTTTTCGGCTCGGCCGGTGCTCCGTAGCGTTGCGGCACGGCCGGGAGTACGCGGCCGCGAACGCCCTGGTGTTCGGCGAAGGCGGCGTCGAGCCGCTCGAGTTGGCCCGGCCCAACGGTTCTGAGGACAAGCTCGCCATCGGGGCGCGGCACCAGCGTCGGTGTCACCGGCCGATCATCGACCCGACACCAGACCAGAGATGACGAGTGGCCAAGTCGCGTGACCCGCGCACACAAGCTCTCCAGCGCCTGCTTGACCGCCGCCGGCGCGTCGGCCTGCCAGATGAACGAGAGCGTCGGCTCATCAGGGATCACGACGGGAAACGTACGCATCTGTCGCGTCCGACGTTCGGGGAGGAGCGCGCGCGCCGCGGCGAGAGTCGAGGTGGCGGGAGATGGCTCAGGCCTCGACAGGTCGGCGAGCGAGTCAGCCAATTGCTTGCGTCGCTTCTCGACGGCCTTTTCGGCCTTCTTGATCTCTGCAGCTGAACCGCCGGCCGCCTTGATCGCCTCAAGCGCAGTCTGACTCTCTTCGAGGGGCGCCCCGAGATCGCCCACTGTGGTGACGTCGTTGACCGGAACGAAGACGTCGTGGATGTCCCGTCGCCCGGCGCCACCGACGACGCGCAGCGACGGTGCTGGTTGTGCCTCGAGCCACAGCAGGGCCTCGCGTTCAGCGGGGCTGGTGCTCGTGGCCTCGTAGTGCGCTGCCACCAGCGCCGAGAACAAACGCGCGGGGTGGGGGGGCCACTCGGCACTGCGTCGATCGTCGTGCGCGGTCGCGACGTACCGGCCCGTGAGCAGCTCGACCTGTATCGAGAGCATCACTCGGCCTCGACATCGGCTCCGGCAGCGGCGAGCTCGCGGCTCTTCGTGATGAGCGAGGCGAGCTTCTCTGAGGGCGTCAGGGTCGCCAGGGGTTCTCCCGGCTGCTTGTCGAACTTCAACTCAGGTGGAAGAGCATCAACTGCCGCTTTGAAGAGCGCGACGGCTCCATTGAGATCGAGGTCGATCGACTTGCACTCACCAAAGCGATCCATCGACTCGAGCTTGAGCGCCTGACCCTTTCGGGGAATCAGCAGACACCGGCTGCGGAGATCGTGGCCGCGTGCCTCGCTCGCCACCACCGCGAGGAGGCCGAGGGCGGCGAGCACCGTTCGCGCCTCGGTGTCTGCTTTGCCGAAGCTCAACTTCCTGAGCGCGGCCAGAGAGAGCACGACTGAGTGTTCGATTCGGTCGACGGTGACGCCGCCCGACGTGAGGTCGATCGTCGGCGGGATGTTGCTGTGGTTGACCTCAGAGACCTTCCCGTCTCCGACCTTCACGACCTTGCCCTTCTTGTCGACTCGCGCCTCGTTGGGGTCGAGCGTCCAGCGTTGGTTGGGGTCCTTGGCTTCGAGCACCTCGCCGGCCTTGGTGACGATGCCGGTCGGGTCGATGCGGCTGGCAGTCTTCGCGCCGCTGACGGCGCCGATGCCGACGATCTCCGAGACCAGCGAGCGCGCGAACTTGGAGCCGAGGCCGCCCTTGGGGCCGGTGCTGTCCCAGAGCCCAAAGACCAGCGCCGTGGGGCAGATCTTGAAGAGCGGAGCCGCGTACCTTGGCGTCGCGTCGGTGAAGGACTTCCCCAGCGGTGAGAGCCTGAAGAGTGTATCTCCGAGCATGCTGTCCCGAAGGAGCGCATCGGACACGCGGTGCGGCGCGGTCAGCGAAGTCAGCATGCCCACCTCGGGGGCGATGGCTCCGAAGTCGACGGCGACCACGGGCAGGCTGATTTGCCGATCAGCCCAGAGGCTCTGGAGCGCTTCCTCCATGCGGTTGGCCTGACTCTGAACCGAGTCGAGGAGCACGCACTGGACGGTCTCGCCATCGATTCTCCGGGTCTCGAGGGCGTAGCGGTTCTGGCCTTCCTTCACCGAGTGCGTTGGCGGGAACACTTTGTCCGAGGGGCCACCGGCGGGGTCGAGCGTTGCCTTTCCGCGAATCGCGACTGCTTCCTGGGTGAGTTGCCGAAGTGCTTCGAGGGTCATCGCCATGGGGTGGTCCTTTCGGTTGAAACGACGCTGGGAAAGATGGGGCTCTCCACCGACTCAAGCTTCAACGAAGCCCAGCCGATGGAATATGCCTTGTTGAGACGGTGGAGTGAAGAGGAGGCCATATCGCTTGACGGGAGAGGTCGACCTGCACGACGCTGCCCGGATGATTGCGGAGATTTGCGGGATTTCCACGCACGAACCGGGTTACGCTCTGCTCCATCCCAATGCGAATCGAAGCCACATTGCCCGACAGCCGGGGTGCCGCCGTGAACGAATTGGCCGACGAGCTGGGCCTGAGTCGCAGCCAGTTGGTCGACGAAGCGCTCGCGCTCTTCTTGAAGGTGGTGCTCGAGGTCCGGCGAGGCCGCCGTGTCTTGACGGTGGACCCCGCGCGTCGCGCCCCCGATTGCGAGCTGATGACGCCGACCCTGACCAACCTCGAGTGGGCGGCCACCTCGGTGGAGTTGAAGGTGAGCGCCCAGGAGTTCGCTGCGATGGAGGGGCTCACGCGTGAGCCCCCCGAACCCACCGCAGAGCTCCGAAAAGCCGCCGCCGAACACGGCCGATGGCTTTCTCGCCGTTCCGCTGCTGCCGAGCCATCCGACCCGTGATTTCGACTCCGGCGAACCGGAGCTTGACGAGTTCTTGCGTCGCTACGCCCTCAAGAACGAGGGCACGGTCAGCAGGACCTTCGTGATGCTCGACGAAGGCCAACCGCGGATTCTGGGCTTCTACACGCTGGCCGTTGCGTCGGCGACCCCTGCTGAGGTCGGCCCGCATCACCCGAAGCGATTGCCGAACTACCAACAGCTCGGCGCGGTGCTCATTGCTCGCCTGGGCCGGCACATCAGCGCGAAAGGGGCAGGCCTGGGCCGCGCGCTCATCTTCGACGCGCTCAAGCGGTGTCGGCAGGTGGGCGTGCTGGCCGGTTGCGCAGGGGTGTTGGTCGACGCGAAGCATGAGCGCGCGGCTGGTTTCTACGAGCGGTACGGATTCGCGAGGCTCGGCTCGAGCGGGGAGCGACGCCGGCTCTACCTCCCCCTCGCGACCATCGAACGACTGCTTCACGGGTGACCCCTCGAGCGGCGAACTCATCGTCGGCAGGGTGTGAGGCAACCACACAGGGCTGACACCCAAGGCCACAGCTCCCCAACCCGTTGAAATCGTGCTCCTGCGGGCCCCGCCACCCACGCCTGCGGGCCCCGCCACCTACGCCTGCGGGCTCCGCCACCCGCCCTGCGAGCCCCGCCAGCCCTCCACCGTGCGTCGCCACCCCACACGGCGGGCCAGGGCATCGCTCAGGCGGGAGGCGCGCCGGTGTCTTTGCCAGCCCCCGGGTCGGCGACCTTGCTCGCCTTGCGGCCGTACACGTGATCGAGCCGGTACACGGGCTCGCGCACCGGATCATTGGGGAACGCAGCCAGGCCCTGGGCCGAGACGTGCTGCATGGCGTTGAGCAACAGGCGCTCGTAGCGGCCGGCCTTCCTCGAGTCGAGGCTGCGGTCGGTGCGAAGCAGCCTGGCATCCTGGCGAGCGGCCTTCTGCGCGTCGATCAACGCGCGGGCCTCGGTCACCAGCGCTTCGAGGCGCTTCTTGTCCGGCAGGTGGGCCCAGTAGGCGGCGACGTTGAGGAGCACCTCCTCCATCTTCATCATCACCACGTTGAGCCGCTGGGTGCGGTCGGTCTCGAGCGAGAACACGCCGGTCGGCAGGCCCGCGGCGTGGCCGATGCGCGCGATCTCGCCGCGAATCGTCAACAACCGCTCGCGCGCCGCCTCGGCCTCGGCCGTCTTCACCTTGCTCGCCTCGACCTGACGCACCTGCTGCGCGCTCATCGGCGTCAGCGCGCCTGCCAGCAGCTCGATGCGCGTGAAGACCCCGGGAGAGATGGCGTACCCGCGCTCCGCGAGCGCCGCGGCGTCGCTCTTCGCCTTCAACATCTCGGCAGCGTCGGCCAGCAGATCGGCCGGATGCGCCGTGACCTCGGAGTAGGCGTCTCCCAGCGCGGCTGCTTCGGCGGCCAACGACTGCTCCGTCGGCGCGTCGAGCGGCACGCGTAGGGGCTTCACGGTCACGGCAAGGGTCTCGTCAATGACGGGCATGGTCAGGTCTCCTCATCGTTCAGCGCTGCGCTGTTGGGTTGCCCGGCCCCCCCATGGGTTCGAGCGGGGCAGACGATGCGCCATGGCGCAGAACTCGCGCAAGCAGAATTGCGCGCCACACTCTCATGCATGCACGACGACATTGGGGATGTCGCGGTGCCGCCGATTCCTGCGCGGATGATCAACGAGGTCTCGTACTGCCCACGGCTCTTCTACCTGGAGTGGGTCGACCGCGACTTCGACGACAACCACTTCACCGTCGAGGGCCGCGCGGTGCACGAGCGGGTGGATGAGGGCGAGCCCACGGCGCCGCTGGCCGACGCCGACCGCCCGTGGCAGGCGCGGAGCGTCGAGCTCTCCTCCGTTGCGCTCGGGGTCAGCGCGAAGATCGATCTCGTCGAGGCGGCCGACGGCGAGGTGATGCCCGTCGAGACCAAGCGCGGCGAGGCCCCCGACGTTCCCGAGGGCGCCTACGAGCCGGAGCTGGTGCAGTTGTGCCTGTACGGGTTGCTCCTGCGAGAGGCCGGCTATCGGGTCGAGCGGGGCGAGTTCTACTTCGCGAAGTCACGACGGCGCGTCGAGGTGCGCTTCGACGAGGGCCTCATCGCCCGCACGCGCGAGGCGGTGAAGCTCGCGCGGACCGTCTCGCGAAGCGCCGTGCCCCCGCCGCCGCTCATCGCGAGCCCGAAGTGCGTGGGGTGCTCGTTGTCTGGCCTGTGTCTGCCCGATGAGGTGAACCTGCTGTCGGGGGTCGAGGGGAGCGGGCCCCCGCGGGCGCTGCTGCCTGCCCGAGACGACGCCCAGCCGCTCTACGTGCAGGAGCTCGGCGCGAAGGTCGGCGTGAGCGGGCACTGCCTGCAGGTGAAGGACCGGGAGCAGAAGAAGCTCCTCGACGCGCCGCTGGTTGACGTCTCGCACGTGGTGCTGATGGGGAACGTGCAGATCAGCTCGCAGGCGATCCGCGAGGTGTCGAGCCGGGGCGTGCCGGTGGCGTGGCTGAGCACGGGGGGCTGGCTGTCAGGGCTGCTCGACGGGCTGGGCCACGGCCAGGTGGCGTTGCGCCAGGCCCAATACGCCGCCGCCGCGTCGCCGGAGCGCCGACTGGCCCTCGCGCGCGTCTTCGTCGCCACCAAGATCGTCAACTCGCGCACCTTCCTCCGGCGCAACCTCGGGGATGATGAACCCGGGTTGATGTTGGAGCTCGCCAGCCTGGCCGAGCGCGCTGCGGCTGCGGAGTCACTCGAGACGCTCCTGGGCCTCGAAGGCAACGCGGCGCGGCTGTACTTCGAGAACTTCGGCCGGCTCCTCAAGACTGATGCCCTGGGCACCTTCGACTTCACCACCCGCAACCGGCGGCCTCCGAAAGACGCGGTGAACGCGCTCCTGTCGTTCGCGTACTCGATGCTGACCAAGGACGTGGCGGTGGCGGCGCGGCTGGTGGGCTTCGACCCGTACCTGGGGTTCCTCCATCAACCGCGCGCGGGCCGCTTCTCACTCGCCCTCGACGTGATGGAGGAGCTGCGGCCCATCGTCGCTGACTCGGTGGTGGTGAACGTCATCAACATGGGCGTCGTCACCGCGAAGGACTTCATTCGTCGAGGTGTCGGCGTGACGCTGAACGCCGAGGGCCGAAAGAAGGTGCTCAAGGCGTGGGAGCGCCGCGTCTCGGAGCAGGTGACCCATCCGCTCTTTGGGTACCGCGTGTCGTACCGGAGGATCTTCGAGGTGCAGTGCAGGTTGCTGGCGCGACACCTGCGCGGCGAGCTCCCTGACTACCCGGGCTTCAAGACGAGGTGAAGATGCGCAACAGGTACCTGGTGACGTACGACGTGTCGGATCCCAAGCGGCTGCGGCAGGTGTTCAAGGTGATGAAGGGCTTCGGTACCCACCTGCAGTTGTCCGTCTTCTCGTGCGACCTGACCGAGATGACGATCGTGTTGATGAAGAGCGCGTTGAGGCGCGTGATGCATCACGAGGAGGACGCCGTCCTCATCGTCGACGTCGGCCCGTCAGATGGCCGTGGTATGACGTCGTTCGAGTGTCTGGGCCGCGCGACCAGGCCGCCGGAGAAGGGGCCGAAGATCGTGTAGCCCATGGGTTCTGTGGGAACTGAATAGCTGCGAGCGGCGAGGTGACGACCGGGTCCCCGAGGCCGCTCGCAGGCTGTTTTCGTGAAGTGGATCAAGTGGATGGCTGCAGGGTTCTCGCGCTGGGAAGGGTGGTGGCGGGTTGAGCGGGAGGGGTGCTCGAAATTGGGGGCTGAAGTGCGCGGGTTTGTTGGTAGAAATGTGGGGTTAGTTCTCCGAGCCCTCGTGGCTCGGCTCCGTTGAAGCGAGCGGCTCGTGACTGTTGGGGAAGGTGTGCTCAGCGGTTCTCCGAGCCCTCGTGGCTCGGCTCCGTTGAAGCAGCTATATAAGAAACACGACCATCTTTAAAGCCGAAGGTTCTCCGAGCCCTCGTGGCTCGGCTCCGTTGAAGCAAGTACGTCTTGTACCCCGGGTACTTCGCGCCCGCGGCGGTTCTCCGAGCCCTCGTGGCTCGGCTCCGTTGAAGCAAAAAGGATTTGGATCGCTACGCAGAGACCGCAGATGTTCTCCGAGCCCTCGTGGCTCGGCTCCGTTGAAGCTCGTGGTGGCTGGTTCGTCAGGTGGTGACCAGACAAGTTCTCCGAGCCCTCGTGGCTCGGCTCCGTTGAAGCAACCTGGGCCGATTGGACCGGCACCGAGTGATCCCCCGGTTCTCCGAGCCCTCGTGGCTCGGCTCCGTTGAAGCCGATCCCCGGTGCCCACGAACCACACGCCCTCAGAGGTTCTCCGAGCCCTCGTGGCTCGGCTCCGTTGAAGCGATGCTGAGGACATGGCCAAAGGGGTCAAGCTGGTGAAGTTCTCCGAGCCCTCGTGGCTCGGCTCCGTTGAAGCGGAAGAGCCGTTCTTCGTCGCCGGGCGCGTGACGCTGTTCTCCGAGCCCTCGTGGCTCGGCTCCGTTGAAGCCAGTACCCGCTGGAGGCGCTGACGCTCGACCTCGGTGAGTTCTCCGAGCCCTCGTGGCTCGGCTCCGTTGAAGCGTGAGGGGCACGAGTTCGAAACTCTTGAGGGACTCAGTTCTCCGAGCCCTCGTGGCTCGGCTCCGTTGAAGCGAGGTGTCCATGGTGAGTCCTTTCAGAGGGGAGGATGAGTTCTCCGAGCCCTCGTGGCTCGGCTCCGTTGAAGCCCGAACGTGGCCCGAAATGATGCCTCAAGATCAGACTGTTCTCCGAGCCCTCGTGGCTCGGCTCCGTTGAAGCGATCAGGGCACGAGGGGCACGCACAGAGATCGTGGTTCTCCGAGCCCTCGTGGCTCGGCTCCGTTGAAGCATCGGACAACCAGTCGGCGACGGCGTGCTCCCAGACGGTTCTCCGAGCCCTCGTGGCTCGGCTCCGTTGAAGCCCATCGTCCATCCAGTCGTAGATGGACTGCGCAGCGTAGGTTCTCCGAGCCCTCGTGGCTCGGCTCCGTTGAAGCAACACCGGCTTAGAGATCATCTGCGGCCTTTGGGTGGTTCTCCGAGCCCTCGTGGCTCGGCTCCGTTGAAGCAGCATGCCGGCCGAGCCCGAGGCCGTCTCGTAGTAGTTCTCCGAGCCCTCGTGGCTCGGCTCCGTTGAAGCTCCGTGTACCAGTATGACCAGCGCCACCTCCGAAACATGTTCTCCGAGCCCTCGTGGCTCGGCTCCGTTGAAGCTGCGTGCGAAGCGTGCGCACCGGCGAGCGGCACACCAGGTTCTCCGAGCCCTCGTGGCTCGGCTCCGTTGAAGCACGTGTTGTGGGACCGTCTTCCCGGAGGCGCTGGGAGTCGTTCTCCGAGCCCTCGTGGCTCGGCTCCGTTGAAGCCATCATGTCTTCCTCTGTTGCCCGGGCTCCATTGCCGTTCTCCGAGCCCTCGTGGCTCGGCTCCGTTGAAGCGCCAAAGCGGCAGGACAGACACAAAAAGGCTCGTTCGTTCTCCGAGCCCTCGTGGCTCGGCTCCGTTGAAGCGGGTGCATCCATCTCGGAGGTTGAGGAGCTGAGCGGGGTTCTCCGAGCCCTCGTGGCTCGGCTCCGTTGAAGCGTGCCGGGCCGCATCGGGCGCGCGACGGCCGACAGTTCTCCGAGCCCTCGTGGCTCGGCTCCGTTGAAGCGCGAACTCCTTGCGGGGGTTGAGGGCCGACTCGGTGAGTTCTCCGAGCCCTCGTGGCTCGGCTCCGTTGAAGCCAGCATGGCCCTGCCGGGCTGGTGCGAGTCGACGTGGTTCTCCGAGCCCTCGTGGCTCGGCTCCGTTGAAGCGAGTCTTGGCGTATTGCTGCCGACCTATGGCTACGCGCTGTTCTCCGAGCCCTCGTGGCTCGGCTCCGTTGAAGCAGGCCGCCGCCGCCGCTGGCCGCCGGGCGCATGCGGGTTCTCCGAGCCCTCGTGGCTCGGCTCCGTTGAAGCTACAACGCGACACGCACCGGGCGCGGGGCGCTCGGCAAGTTCTCCGAGCCCTCGTGGCTCGGCTCCGTTGAAGCAAGAGGCTCCTCGACGGGCAGCAGACGACGACGACTCAGTTCTCCGAGCCCTCGTGGCTCGGCTCCGTTGAAGCGCCTTGCGCAGGGCCTCCAGCACCAGCACGAGGTGTCGTTCTCCGAGCCCTCGTGGCTCGGCTCCGTTGAAGCCGAAGAGATGCCCGTCTACCGTCCCAAAGAGACGTTCTCGTTCTCCGAGCCCTCGTGGCTCGGCTCCGTTGAAGCCGGACGATCCGAAGCGAGTCCCGTCCGAGAGTGCGCTCGTTCTCCGAGCCCTCGTGGCTCGGCTCCGTTGAAGCGCCGCGCCTCAGTTTCCCTTGAGCGCCTCCTGGGCCTTGTTCTCCGAGCCCTCGTGGCTCGGCTCCGTTGAAGCAAGATGTTCCGGGCGCGCTGTGGAAGGCCGGCGTCTTCCGGTTCTCCGAGCCCTCGTGGCTCGGCTCCGTTGAAGCACTTCCTGAAACGGGTCGGTTACGTATGCGCGAATGCCTGTTCTCCGAGCCCTCGTGGCTCGGCTCCGTTGAAGCTCTCTGCCCACCACGGAGCTGGTGGCGGTGCCGGTGTTCTCCGAGCCCTCGTGGCTCGGCTCCGTTGAAGCATCGACTCCAGCTTGGCGCGCACGCTGGCCGCCTTCGGGTGGTGTTCTCCGAGCCCTCGTGGCTCGGCTCCGTTGAAGCGGGGTTGAGCCGCTGCGGCACGAGGACGGCGAGGTGACGGTTCTCCGAGCCCTCGTGGCTCGGCTCCGTTGAAGCACCTCGTCCACCGTGTAGATGACGTGGTTCGACACGGCGTTCTCCGAGCCCTCGTGGCTCGGCTCCGTTGAAGCGAGGATGGCGTTGAGCGCGTTGGCGGCGTACCGCCGGGTTCTCCGAGCCCTCGTGGCTCGGCTCCGTTGAAGCTGGATGTTCGTGGTCGCGACGTTCGCGGCGGTCGCGGTGTTCTCCGAGCCCTCGTGGCTCGGCTCCGTTGAAGCGCTTCGGGTCGGGGGCTGGCTCAGACAAGAGTCACCTCAGGTTCTCCGAGCCCTCGTGGCTCGGCTCCGTTGAAGCAGGCGCAGGGACTCGTCGTGTCGAGGCGCGTTCATCGAGTTCTCCGAGCCCTCGTGGCTCGGCTCCGTTGAAGCTTCGTCAGTGCCATGTCCCCTTCCTTCTGCCGGCGAGGTTCTCCGAGCCCTCGTGGCTCGGCTCCGTTGAAGCATGTTCCACCCAGGCGACACGGGCGCGTAGGTGGTGAAGGTGGTTCTCCGAGCCCTCGTGGCTCGGCTCCGTTGAAGCGCGGGGGCCCGGCGCGCGCAACCCTACGCCCGCTGATGTTCTCCGAGCCCTCGTGGCTCGGCTCCGTTGAAGCGCGGGCACGTCAGACGCGACGACCGGGAGCCCGGACGGTTCTCCGAGCCCTCGTGGCTCGGCTCCGTTGAAGCAGGCTGATGGAGGTGATGCCGTGGTAACGACGACGAGTTCTCCGAGCCCTCGTGGCTCGGCTCCGTTGAAGCACGCCGCTGCCCACCCTCGTTGCCGTCGGCGACACCGGGTTCTCCGAGCCCTCGTGGCTCGGCTCCGTTGAAGCCACCTTCAGCGGTGGCGGCTGCTACGAGGTGGCGTGCGGTTCTCCGAGCCCTCGTGGCTCGGCTCCGTTGAAGCGCCTCAGCGGCGCAGCCGAGCTCTCGGATGGCCTCCTGTTCTCCGAGCCCTCGTGGCTCGGCTCCGTTGAAGCGCGCCTGCACGCGTCTGCGGCCCGCTCGGGGCCCTGGTTCTCCGAGCCCTCGTGGCTCGGCTCCGTTGAAGCATGGTGACGCCGCTGGAGCCCATCGAACTGCCCGAGTAGTTCTCCGAGCCCTCGTGGCTCGGCTCCGTTGAAGCAGTTCGCGCTGAATCACGTAGACGGCGCCGCGCAGGCGTTCTCCGAGCCCTCGTGGCTCGGCTCCGTTGAAGCTAAACCGTGCGTAGCGGGTTCGACTCCCGCCCAGGGCTGGTTCTCCGAGCCCTCGTGGCTCGGCTCCGTTGAAGCTCGCTGTCGTTCTAGCGCAGCCGATGCCGACGACCGGTTCTCCGAGCCCTCGTGGCTCGGCTCCGTTGAAGCTCGTGGCTGGGCGGCGGCGCGGCTGCCATCTCCGTGGGGTTCTCCGAGCCCTCGTGGCTCGGCTCCGTTGAAGCTAGGAGGACTCGGCCATGCGCGACGTCTGTCCCCAGAGGTTCTCCGAGCCCTCGTGGCTCGGCTCCGTTGAAGCGGTGAACGCCGAGGGCACGCGGCTGGTGGCCGAGGCGGTTCTCCGAGCCCTCGTGGCTCGGCTCCGTTGAAGCGACGAAGCACAGGGCGGCGTTCCAGCCGTCCACCGAGGTTCTCCGAGCCCTCGTGGCTCGGCTCCGTTGAAGCCGAGAGAGCCCAGACACTCGCGCGTCTCGTTCACACGGTTCTCCGAGCCCTCGTGGCTCGGCTCCGTTGAAGCGACACGGCCTCGTCGCCCGTCGACGTGCGCACCAGGCGGCGGTTCTCCGAGCCCTCGTGGCTCGGCTCCGTTGAAGCCGCATGCGGGCGCAGCGGGGCGGGGCGCTGGTGACGTTCTCCGAGCCCTCGTGGCTCGGCTCCGTTGAAGCCGCTTCCCCTCGCCCATTCGCTCGTCGAGGCCGACCAGGTTCTCCGAGCCCTCGTGGCTCGGCTCCGTTGAAGCGCGCTGAAGTCGTCGAGGTGCGGGAAGCGATTCTTCCGTTCTCCGAGCCCTCGTGGCTCGGCTCCGTTGAAGCGACGACTGGGAGCGCACCAGCTACTTCTGGCGTCGTTCTCCGAGCCCTCGTGGCTCGGCTCCGTTGAAGCGCGGTCTCGACCGTCGACAACGCGCGAGAGCAGCCGAGTTCTCCGAGCCCTCGTGGCTCGGCTCCGTTGAAGCCATCATCGAGAAGGTGAGCCCGGGGCCGTACCTCGGTTCTCCGAGCCCTCGTGGCTCGGCTCCGTTGAAGCCGAGAGCAAGGCGTCGTGCTGCAGCGGGAGCATCACGCCAGTTCTCCGAGCCCTCGTGGCTCGGCTCCGTTGAAGCATGGTGAAGTCGCTCATGTCGTCATCGCCGAGCTTCCGGTTCTCCGAGCCCTCGTGGCTCGGCTCCGTTGAAGCACGACGTTCTACTCGACGACGGGAGGCGGCTCGGGCGTTCTCCGAGCCCTCGTGGCTCGGCTCCGTTGAAGCTCGTTGACCGGCCGAGCGAGGTCCTTCGTCCCGTCGTCGAGTTCTCCGAGCCCTCGTGGCTCGGCTCCGTTGAAGCGGCAAGACGGTCGGCAAGCAGATGGGCAGCGCCCTCGTTCTCCGAGCCCTCGTGGCTCGGCTCCGTTGAAGCCAGGTGGTGGGCGTCGCGGTGACGGCCATCAGCCCCAGTTCTCCGAGCCCTCGTGGCTCGGCTCCGTTGAAGCTGGACTCACCCCGTCACCGGCCGTCTGCCCGGCGAGGTGGTTCTCCGAGCCCTCGTGGCTCGGCTCCGTTGAAGCATGGATGAGACTCGCCAACGACGACGAGGGCGCCGGTTCTCCGAGCCCTCGTGGCTCGGCTCCGTTGAAGCCGACTTGCTGACGGAGCTGGCCTACCTGCTGGACGACGAGTTCTCCGAGCCCTCGTGGCTCGGCTCCGTTGAAGCACGGTGCCGACAGTCTTCGTCAGGCGAATGAGAATCGCGTTCTCCGAGCCCTCGTGGCTCGGCTCCGTTGAAGCTCACGCTTCAGACGCAGGAGGCTGCGCAGGACGGGTTCTCCGAGCCCTCGTGGCTCGGCTCCGTTGAAGCATTTCGTAGCGCCAGTGCACCGAGCCGTTGTCGACGCGTTCTCCGAGCCCTCGTGGCTCGGCTCCGTTGAAGCGGCTTCGGGCACAGCTTCGCCCACGCCTTTTCGTTGCACGGGTTCTCCGAGCCCTCGTGGCTCGGCTCCGTTGAAGCAGCGCATCAATCAACCCCGTGGCAGCGCGCTTACCTTGTTCTCCGAGCCCTCGTGGCTCGGCTCCGTTGAAGCCTCACGAAAGGCGCGGGGCGTGGCATCAACCGCAAGCTGTTCTCCGAGCCCTCGTGGCTCGGCTCCGTTGAAGCAAGTAGGCGCCGCACTTGCGGCAGCGCTCGTGCGTCCACAGTTCTCCGAGCCCTCGTGGCTCGGCTCCGTTGAAGCCTCCTGTGTGAGACTGAAACGACGGCAATGCGCGCCGTTCTCCGAGCCCTCGTGGCTCGGCTCCGTTGAAGCCGGGGATTCCGACCACGCGCGGAGTCACTGCCCGCAGTTCTCCGAGCCCTCGTGGCTCGGCTCCGTTGAAGCACCGCTTGCCCGGAGCGGCGCGCTTGGGCGCGGCACGCGTTCTCCGAGCCCTCGTGGCTCGGCTCCGTTGAAGCATTCGCAAAACTGAAAGACGGGGGTTGGGGCCTCCGAGTGTTCTCCGAGCCCTCGTGGCTCGGCTCCGTTGAAGCCCAGTGGAGAAGGCGAGGCCGGAGAAGCCGACGTAGACGTTCTCCGAGCCCTCGTGGCTCGGCTCCGTTGAAGCCATCGGCGATGCGCAGATTCGCGGCATGCAGATTCACGGAGTTCTCCGAGCCCTCGTGGCTCGGCTCCGTTGAAGCGAGCGCAGGAAGTCGAAGAAGCCCACGGGCGCCAAGCGTTCTCCGAGCCCTCGTGGCTCGGCTCCGTTGAAGCGACTTGAGGGCGGTGTTGTTGTTCACCTGGCTTCTGGGTTCTCCGAGCCCTCGTGGCTCGGCTCCGTTGAAGCTCCTTCCGCCTCGACGAGATGCCGCGCCGCGAGCAGGTGTTCTCCGAGCCCTCGTGGCTCGGCTCCGTTGAAGGGTCCTCAACACGGGCGGGGAGGCGCCGGCCCCGTACCTCGAGTTCTCCGAGGCCTCGTGGCTCGGCTCCGTGGAAGTAAGAACGCGGCTCCCTCGGCGCTGGCGTCGGTCTCGGGTTCTCCGAGCCCCCATGGGGCCGCCCCGTCGAGCCGCGTACTCGGACGGTGGAAACCCACACCGCGCCCGTGGCATGTCGGCCCCATGAACGTCACCGCCAACCAGGCCCCGTGGACGCTCCTCGCGCCCGATCTCGTCCTCTTCGAGCGCCCGCCCGGCCCCTCGGGGACCCGCAGGCAGTTGGTGTGCCGAACCCGGTACTGCGCGAGGCCCAGCTGCGACTGCTTCGAGGTCACGCTCAGCGCGGTCGGGCTCGAGCTCGGCGCGCGCGACGCCACCCCGCTCACCAGCGAGGCCGCGCGCGCGCTGCTCGGCGCCGCCAGCCCGATGCGGGCCTTCCTCAGCCTCGACTCGGGCGCCGTCGACCCTGACGACGACCCCGTCTACCGCCCGCTGTCAGACGAATGGCTGCAGTGGCTCGAGTCCGCGATCGATGGAGAGCTCCTCGACCTCTTCCACGCGCAGTGGCTCGCCCAGAAGGGGCGCCACTCGCCCACCTGGCCCGAGATCGACTGGCCCACCGTCGAGTCGGACGAGATGCTCGCGTGGGAAGACCTCCACCCCGAAGATCGCCCCGACGCCTTCGAGCTCGAAGGCCGCTTCTTCGTCGCGGCCGACCTCTACTGCCCCAACCCCGCCTGCTCGTGCGCCGAGGCCCAGCTCGAGTTCGTCGACTTGAGCGACGACGAAGAGGCGCGGCTCGTCGGCTTCGTCCGGGTCGGCCTGCCAACCGGCGACGTCCTCGAGCGGAGGCCGAGCGGGGACCCCGCCGCGCTCGACGCGGTGTGGAGCGCCTACCGGGCCCGCCATCGACGACTCGGCGAGCGGCTCCACGCGCGCCGGCGCGCCGTCGCTGCGCTCACCCAGGCCCACGCCGCCGCGACCGCCGCAACCCCGAAGCGCGCGCCCGCCCGCGTCGGGCGAAACGACCCGTGCCCCTGCGGCTCGGGCAAGAAGCACAAGCAGTGCTGCCTCGGGCGGCCAGCCCCAAAAGGCTGACCAGCCTCGGTTTCAGGTGACGCGCGGCCCCCTCGTCACTACCTGCGCCTGGTGCGCCTCGTGCTGCTCACCCTCGGTCTCGCCGCGAGCTTCGCGCACGCTCAGGACGAGGAGCCCGACCCCACGCCGGCCAGCCCGGTGCGGCCCACCCGCGCGAAGTCGTACACCAGCACCCGCTTGCGCACGCAGCCCCAGTGGCCGCTGGCCTCGTTCGAGCTGAGCGCGCTGCTCACCGGCCGCGCCAACGCCTTCTTCGGGGTCGACCTCGTCGCCGGTGTTCCACTCGGCGCGCCGGTCAAGCCCACCCGCCGCGAGCGCGTCGCCTCGGGGTGGCTCGTGATGCCCCTCATCGAAGCCAGCGTCGGCGGGTTGAGCGGCCCGCTGTGCCAGGGCGCGCGCGTCTGCGGCGATCGCTTCGTCATCGGCCCCGGCCTCAAGTTCGGCCACGGCGTCGGCGTGGAGCGGGAGGGCGGCGTGGTGCGCCCCGTGCGCATGCTCTACGTGCAGGTGGCGGCGCTCGGCGGCATCGTCGACGTCTCGCAGGCCCCGCTCGCCCCCGGAGACGCCTGGTGGGAGGCCCTGGTGCGGGTGCGCCTGGGCGGCCACCTCGGCGTGCTCGACCTCTCGGAGGAGGGCGGCCTCGGCAGCATCGTCAGCCTCAACGTCGCCGCCACCGCCGAGTACGTCGCCCTCTCGCAGTTCACCCGGGGCTTCGGCTTCGGCGGCCTGGTCGGCCTCGCCTTCTGACGACGTGGCGCGGGAGCGGCTCGTCGTTACTCCCCGCTCATGCGTGCCCTCCTCCTCGTCACCGTCGTGTCGCTGCTGCCGAGCTGTGCGGTCATCAACCAGGGCGAGGTCGGCGTGCTCCGCCGGTGGGGCAAGCTCGACGAGCAGCCCGTCGCCCCCGGCCTCGTCTTCTTCGAGCCCGTCTCCACCCAGATGCTGCGGGTGCCGGTGCGCCTGACCACCGTCACCGTCGACTTCACGCTGCCCTCGAAAGAGGGCCTGAACGTGGACGCGCAGATCAGCATCCTCTACCGGGTCGAGGCCGAGAAGGCGCCGCAGGTGCTGGGCTCCATCGGCGAGAACTACGAAGAGGAGCTGGTGGTCGCCGTCTTCCGCTCCGCCGCCGCCGACGTCAGCGCCCACTTCTTCGCCCGAGATCTCTACTCCTCCGAGCGCGGGCGCATCGAGAAGGAGATCAAGAAGCTGATGACCGAGGTGCTGGCCGGGCGCGGCTTCATCGTCGAGGCCGTGCTGATGAAGTCCATCGTGCTCCCAGCCGGCCTCGCGCGGGCCATCGAGACCAAGCTCGCCGCCGAGCAAGACGCCGAGCGCATGCAGTTCACCATTCAGCGAGAGCGGCTCGAGGCCGACCGCAAGCGCATCGAGGCCGAGGGCCAGCGCGACGCCCAGAAGATCGTCGCCGAGGGGCTCACCGAGCCCGTCCTCCGGCTGCGCGCCCTCGAGGCCTTCAAGGCGCTGTCACTGTCTCCCAACGCCAAGGTGATCGTCACCGACGGCAAGTCGCCCCTGCAGGTCGCCGGCGATTCCCGGTGACAGTGGGCGTCCGAACGAAGGTGCTGCGCTCCGGGCCGCCCCTGCGCAGCTTCTGCATTCGCCTCACCACGCGCTCCGAGACACCACATGGCGCAGGGTGTGCAATCCTGCGCGGCATGCGCCCGCTCTGCCTCGTGGTGACGATCTGCTGTGTGCTCGGTTGCACGTCCGACTCCGTGCCCGGGCTGATCAAGGAGCACCGCCCGGCGGTCGAGCGAACCTTCGACGCCATTCGCGCCGTGAAGCTCCCGCCGGCTGGCAGCGAGGCGCCCCCGGTGCCGCTGGTGCTCCAGCGCGCGGCCAACGACGCCGTCAACGCCATGTTCATCTACCAGGAGGACCTCGCGAAGCCCGGCTCGGCGGCCGAGGTGCCCCTGCGCACCATGGACTCGCTGCCGCTAGTGCAGTGCGGCTCGCTGCTCGACACCGAGAAGCTCTACCCCGGCGCGCCCCAGGTGCGGCTCACCCAGGCCACCCTCACGCCCACCATCGCCAGGGCGTACCTCTCGGGCTGCACCCGCCTGCGCTACGTGCTGATCATTCAGGGCAAGGCCTTCAAGCCGCCCGAGGTCGGCGAGGCGAAGTTCGTGCCCGGGCTCTACCGCGCCGAGGTCGTCGCGATCGATCTCACCACCGGGAAGTCAGTGGGCTCGTACCAGGTCGACGCCGCCAACAAAGAAGACGTCACCGTGGTGGCCGGCGAAGACCGGCAGCAGCGCGTGCTGCGTGACCTCGAGGGCGCCATCTACACCGCGCTCCGGGAGGGCGCGCGCACCACCTTCCCGGGCTCCCTGCCGCCGCCTGCGATCTGACGGTCAGCGAGAAAGCCACGTCTTCAGCTGGGCCGTCACCCGCGCGTCGCTCAGCAGCTCCTGGTGGTTGAGCCCCGACAGCAGCACCTGACGCTCCGGCGCGAACGCCAGCGTCAGCTCGGGCCGCGCGTGCCTCCCGAGCGCGCTGTCCACCGGCACCAGGCCATCGCCAACGGGTGAGGGCCCGGGCTCCTTTGAGGTGGTGGCGGCGATGGCGAAGCACGTCACGCCCGCCGGGAGCGCCGCGCGCGTGCGTGGGTCCTGCTCGAGCGCGAAGCGATCGACGCCCTGCCACTCCTCGTCTCGCGTCAGCCCGAAGCGCAGGTCGGTCACCCCCGCGCTGCGGATCTGCGCCAGCGTGATCAACGGCGCGCTGTACCGGCTGACGCCCAACAACGAGCCCACCACGTTGCCCACCCGCTCCAGCGGCGCGCCCTGGTGCGGCGTGCCCACGAAGACGATGGTCGAGAGGAGCCGTCGCCAGGTCAGCTGCGCCGCCTCGGCCACCTCGCACGCCGAGCGCGTCACCAGCCCGCCCATGCTGTGCGCGACGATCACCACCTCGGTCACCGGCACCGGCCACGACGTCACCAGGCCCTCGAGGGCCCGCGCGAACTCGCGGCCGTTGGTCGAGACGTGCCGGCCCGAGTTGTAGCGCAGCGCCACCCAGGTGAAGCCGAGCGACTCGTCCTGCTCCAGCGCCTCGCCGTGGTGGGTGCCTTCGCGCGACCACGAGGCGTCGGTGGCGGAGGAGCCGTGCACCAACACCAGCAGGCGCCCCGTCACCGCGCCCAGCGCCGCGACGTCGAGCGGCTTGCCGGCCCGCCGGAACGCGGTGGCGATGGCCAGCGTCGAGCCGCGCTCGGCGAGGATGTCGCCCACCACGCCGTTGAGCGCGCCCACCACCAGGTCCTGCTCCACGCTGTCGCTGCCGGGCCCGAGCGCGGGCCCCAGCTGCTCCAGCACCTTGTCGAGCCCCGCGCCCACCAGGTGTGTCACCAGCTTCACGCCCGCGTAGGCCGGCGCCGACAACAGCTTCACCACGCCCTCGAGCGGCTTGCCCAGAATCGCCGGCCCCGCGCCGATGGTGTGGTGCATCTTCTTGACGACGTCGGTCACCCCCAGCGTCGCGTCCACCGCCAGGCGAACCGCTTCCCTCAGCTCTTCGGCGCGCGTGGGCATGCCTCGCCGTAGCACGCGCGTTGGCAATGAAGGTGCAGTGCCTCTGGGCATGGGCTCCTGGTGGGAGGGTGTACGGCGGTTCTTTGGCGCGCAGCCGCCGCCCAGGCCGCGCGTGTCGGCGCCCGTCGTACCTGCCAAGCCGACCCAGTCTCAGGCGGTTGCGACCCCCCGGCCCCCGCTCACCGTGTTGCCCGGCGGCCGCGACGAGGGCACGCCTTTTGACCAGCTCCTCTCGTGGCTGGGTCTGGAGGCACCCGATCGGTTCGTGCTGACTCAGGCCGATCTGGAGCGTGATGAGGCGCTCGCGACCCGGGTGGTCGAGCACTTTCGCAAGAACCGGCCGGCCCCGTCGTCGCTGCCCGCGGTGTCGCTGCAGGTGCTCAACGCCATCGCCGAGCCGAACCTGTCGCTGGCCGAGCTCTCGCGCCTGGTGTCGCAAGACCCCGCGCTGGCCGCCGGCGTGCTCAAGGTGGCCAACAGCCCGGCCTACGTCGGCGCCCAGGAGATCCAGACGCTCCGAGACGCGGTGACGCGGCTGGGCCTGGCCGAGGTGGGGCGGGTGGCGGGCATGGTGGCGGCGCGCTCGCTCTTTCAGCCCCAGGTGCGCAGCGAGTTCTCGCACTTCGTCAACACCTGGAGCGACCTCTTCACCGACTCCGTCACCTCGGCGCGCGGCTCGGCGTGGCTGTCGATGCAGCTGCGCAAGGGGCGCTCCGATCACGTCTTCGTGGCGGGCATGCTCCACGATCTCGGGCGGCCGGTGGCGCTGCGCTCCATCGCGGCGATCGCGGTGGGTGGCGAAGACCTCGACGAAGACGACCTGCACCACATCGACCGCGTCATCGAGCGGGTGCACGTCGAGATCGGCGGCGAGGTGCACGTCGCCTGGAGCCTGCCGCGCTTCCCCACGCTGGTGGCCATGCGCCACCACGACCTCGAGCTGCCCGCCGACGGCGAGTACGTCGACGTGCACATCGTGCGGCTGGTGAGCGCGCTGGTGCAGTTCCGCCGGCACCCCTGGCGCTTCGAGGCCATTCGCGACGAGGTGAACCAGAGCTGCGCGGCCCTCGGCGTGAACGCCTACGTGCTGCGCTCGCTCGACACCCGGCTCAAAGACGAGCTCTCGCACGTGGGCACGGCGTTCAACGACAAGAGCAAACGCAAGACCGGCTGACGGTGCTTTCTCGAGATGGGCCAGTCGGCGCCGGGTGACTGAGCTGCGCGGCGGCGGTAAGCCCCGGCCCCGTGAAGCTCGCCACCTGGAACATCAACAGCGTTCGCGCCCGCGTCGATCGGCTCGTCGAGTGGCTCCAGACGCGCGCGCCCGACGTGGTGTGCCTGCAAGAGACCAAGTGCACCGATGAGCAGTTCCCCTCGCTCGAGGTGCGCGCCGCCGGGTACCACGCGCAGCTCTTCGGCCAGAAGTCGTACAACGGCGTCGCCCTGCTCTCGAAGCAGCCCGTCACCGACGTGCGCCGCAACCTGGGCGACGACGACGAGCAGGCCCGCGTCATCTCGGCGCTGGCCGGCGGCGTTCGCGTGGTGGGCCTCTACGCGCCCAACGGCCAGTCCATCGGCGCCGAGGCGTACCAGTACAAGCTGCAGTGGTACGCCAACCTCACCCGGTGGCTCTCGTTCGCCAGGGGCACGCCCACGGTGGTGTGCGGTGACTTCAACGTCGCGCCCGACGAGCTCGATGTCTACGACGTGCCGCGCTTCACCGGCCAGACGCTGTTCTCCCCGAAGGAGCGCGCGGCGCTCCAGGCCCTCATCGACGCGCACGGCCTGGTCGATCTGCTCCGCCACCGGCACCCCGGCGAGCAGCACTTCACCTGGTGGGACTACCGCGAGGGGGGCTTCCCGAAGAACAAGGGCCTGCGCATCGACCACGTGCTGGTGACGCCCGACCTGGTCGAGCGCTGCGTGTCCATCGAGGTCGATCGCCAGGCGCGCGAGGGCAAGCTGCCCAGCGACCACGCCCCGGTGATCGCCACCTTCAGGGGCTGAGCTCCAGACGGGCAGGCGCGCGAGGTGCGCGGGCCGCCGACTGTTCATACCTGCGGGCGAACCCTCGCGTATGGTCCCCCGTCGGGGAGGAACACACATGGATGACGAAATCTCGATCTCGTTGGCAGGCCTGATGTTCGGAGCGCTGGGGTGGTTCACCTTGCGCTACGTGATCTTCGGGTTCTTCACGGTGAACCAGGACGAGCGCGCGGTGAAGACCTCGTTCGGGCGCGCGCAGCGCCTGCAGACCACCACGCTCGACAACCCCATGGCCGAGCACCTGCGGCCCGACGAGCGCGAGCGCTACCGCTACCCGCAGGTCCGGGTGATCCCTCCCGGCGGCCCGTACTTCAAGTGGCCGTGGGAGAAGGTGCACAAGGTGAAGGTCGCCACCGAGACGGCCAACCTCGCCTTCGACCCCGAAGACCCCAACGCCAACCGCGGCGGCTCGATGCTCGAGGCCGTCACCAAGGACCAGCTCAACATCGGCCTGGTGGGGCAGCTGCGCTGGCGCGTGGCCGAGCAGAACCTCTACGCGTACCTCTTCGGGGTGAAGCGCCCGCTGGTGCACGTGCTGGGCTACTTCATCTCCATCCTCCGGCAGAAGATCGCCTCGTTCGAGGCGCCGACCCAGGAGCTCAAGGCCCTGCCCGCCGGCGAGAACGCGGCCATCAACATCGACCTCAAGGGCGCCGAGGGCATCTCGATCAACGACCTGCGAAAGAACCTGCGCGACCTCAACGAGCGCATGGACCGGGAGTGCCTCTCGTCGTCGGCCCGCTACGGCATCGTGCTCGACGCCTCGCTCATCACCGGCATCGACCCGCCGCCCGAGGTGGACAGCGCGCTGGCCGCCATCAACACCGCCCACAACCACGTGGGCTCCGAGGTCAGCCTCGCGCGCGCCGGCGCCGATCAGAAGATCGTGCAGTCGCGCCGCGCCGTCGAGATCGAGACGCTCAACGCCCAGGCCGAGGTCGAGCCGCTGCTCCAGCTCGCCAACCAGCTCTCGGAGCTCAAGCGCAACGGCTCGGGCCCCGGGCTGCTCAAGGCCTACGTCCGCAACGTCAAGCTCCAGCTCTTCACCAAGGCCCGCGCGGCCTTCATGGAGGTGAACAAGTGAACTTCCTCCTCTCTGCGTTCCTGGCGTTCTTCGGCTGTCTCATCGGCGTGCCCATCGCCTTCGCGCTCGCCCGGGCCTTCGGGGCCTACGTCGCGATCGATGAGCGGCGCGCCAAGGTCTTCACGCTCTTCGGCGAGGTGATCGGCACCATCGACGAGCCCGGCCTGCACTTCTTGTGGGCGAAGCTGGGCGTCAAGGCCGTGCTGATCCCCATCTTCGGCAAGGTGTACACGGTCGATCTGCGGCTCGACCAACAGTACCTGCGCAGCCAGGCCGTCAACTCGGAGGAGGGCGCGCCGATGGGCATCGGCATCTGGTACGAGATGGCCGTCAAGGACCCGGCGTCGTTCCTCTTCAAGAACGCCGACCCCCGCGGCTCGCTCGAGGCGAACGTCGCCAACTCGGCGGTGCGCACGCTCTCGAACATGAAGCTCGACTCGATGCTCGAGACCCGGCACGTGATGAGCGTGGCGGTGCGCAAAGAGGTGCAGCCGCGCGCCGAGGAGTGGGGCTACCAGCTCGGCAGCGTCTACATCCGCAAGGTGCACTTCCGCGACCTCGCGATGATTCGGCAGATCGAAGAGAAGGTCGTCAACCGGCTGCGGCAGGTCACCAGCGCCATCAAGCAGGACGGCGCGAACCAGGTGAACATCATCAAGTCCACCGCCGACCGGCAGGCGGCCACCGAGTTCGCCCGCGCCGCCGCGCAGCGCCCGCTCATCGTCGGCCAGGCCCTCACCCGCATCGCCGCCGACGCCGAGGTGATGGAGTCGATGTTCGAGCTGCTCGAGACCCAGAAGCTCCTCGAGTCGGGCGCGCAGGTGACGCTGCTGCCCACCGGCGAGAAGAGCGCGCTGCTGACCCCGCTCTTGGCGGCGAACGTGCACGAGGTGAAGACGGTGACGGCTGCGCCGGCGGTTCGGCGTAGGCTCCAGGAGGAATGAACGTCACGGTCATCATCCCCCGCTCGCTCCAGTCGGCCTGTGAAGGGCGGGCGAAGATCGAGCTGGGGGTGCCGCCGACCAGTGACATCGCCGACGTGCTGCACACCTTGATGGCGCTCTACCCGGGCCTCAAGGCCTTCGTCGCCAACGAGCGGCGGCCGCAGAAGCAGCACTTCGCGGTGGCGCAGGCGGGCCGAAAGCTGTTTCTGTTCACCGCGTCGCCGCCGGCTGCCCGGAGCTGAGGAGGTCACGATGAGTCCAGGACAGGCGTTGGGTGGAATTCGGCACTCGGTGGCGCTCATCGGCGTGCTGGCGCTGGTGTCGCTGTCGTCGGGCTTCTTCCTGTCGTCGGGGCTGTCCACCCAGCAGGTGCCCGAGCTGGGCGTCGAAGACCTCGGCCGGCCGTTTCGCGCGTCGTCGCCCGCCGGGTTCAAGGCCTCGCGCGACTTCGAGGTGTCAGACGAGCAGCGCACCAACCAGCGGCGCCTCGAGGCCCGCCAGCGGGTGCTGCCGGTGTTCGACTACGATCCCACCATCGAGACCCGCACCAAGCGCGACGTGCGCGCGGGCTTCGAGGCGATGCAGGAGCTGGTCGCCGAGTTCCGCGCCGCGCACCCGGTGGCGGCGACCACCCCGGTCGGCGCGCCTGCGCCCGTTCGGCCGAAGGCCGGCGCGCCCGCCCCGGCGCCCGAGCCCACCCGCGAGCAGGTCGAGGCCGAGCTGACCGCGGCGCTGGTCGAGGCGCGCCGTCGCTTCGAGGAGCTGGCCCCGCTGGCCGACGACGCCGACTTCCTGGTGCTGGCGCAGGCCCGCTTCAGCCCCGAGGTGGAGCAGGCCACGCTGGCGCTGCTCGAGCTCGCCTCGCGCGGCAAGGTGGTGCCCTCGCGCGACGAGCTCTCTCGCGTCGACGCCAACGGCATCACCGTGCGCATGCTGGGGGGCCGCAGCGAGAGCCAGCTGGCGATGAGCTCGCCGCAGGTCTCTGACGTGCGCGAGGTGTCGGCCGAGCTCGACCGCTTCGCGTCGGTGCCCGGCAACCTGCTGCCCGAGGCCCCGCCGCTGCTGCGCCGCGCGGTGCTGCGGTTGGCCAAGCGCCAGGTGCGCTCGAACCTGTCGATCAACGCCGCCGAGACCGAGGCCCGCCGCGAGGCCGCCGCCGCCGCGGTGAAGCCGGTGCTGCTCCAGGTGAAGAAGGGCCAGCGCGTCATCGCCGACGGCGAGCTGGTGACCGAGACGCACCTGCTGCTGCTCAAGGGGCTGCGCGAGCAGATGAGCGACTTCGATCGCCTGCAGCTGCAGATCGGCGGCGCGGGCATGGTGGCGCTGGTGCTGGCCGGCGCCTGGCTGGCGTTTCAGACGGCCCTGCGCCGCTTCAGGCCCAGCAAACGCGACGCGCTCTTCATGGGCCTGACGGCCATCGCCATGCTGGGGCTGCTCCAGTTCTGGCTGGCGGTGAGCGACGCGCTGCACGACCGCTACCCCGCGCTGCCGCTCGAGGCGCTGCACCTGGCCTTCCCGGTGGCGGCGGGGGCGATGCTGGTGCGCTTCGTGCTGTCGGAAGAGGCGTCGCTGTACTTCGCGCTCTGCTTCTCGGCGCTGGCCGGCATCATGCTGGGCAACTCGCTGGCCGCCTTCCTCTTCACGCTCGTCACCTCGCTGGTGGCGGCCGACCGCATGTCGCGGGTGCGAGATCGCGCAGGGCTGTTCCGCGCGGGGGCCATCGCCGGCGTCACCGGCATCGCGATGGTGCTGTTCATGGGCATGGCCTCGGGGCGCGGCGTCGGCGCCGAGACGGCGTGGGGCGCGCTGCTGGCCGCGGCCTCGGCCGCCGTCGCGGCGCCGATGCTGGTGCTGACGCTGACCCCCATCGCCGAGGTCGCCTTCGGCTACGCGTCGGACCTGAAGCTGCTCGAGCTGGCGAACCTGAACCACCCGGCGCTCAAGGAGCTGGTGCTCCAGGCGCCCGGCACCTACCACCACAGCATCATCATGGGCTCGCTGGTCGAGGCGGCCGCCGAGGCGATCGGCGCCAACCCGCTGCTCGCGCGCAGCTGCGCCTACTACCACGACATCGGCAAGGGCCGGAACCCGGCCTTCTTCGGCGAGAACCAGAAGGGCTCGAACGCGCACGACGGCCTGGCCCCGCAGATGAGCGCCGTCATCATCAAGCGCCACGTCACCGAGGGCCTCGAGATGGCGCGCCAGTACAAGCTGCCGCGCCGGGTGGCCGACGCGATTCCCCAGCACCATGGCACCCGGGTGGTGGGCTACTTCTTCCACCGCGCGCAGCGGGAGCAGGAGGGCCTCGACGACCCGCCGCCCATCGACGAGTCGATCTACCGCTACCCCGGCCCGCGCCCGCAGTTCCAGGAGGCGGCGCTCTGCATGATCGCCGACGCCGTCGAGGCCTCGTGCCGCAGCATCGTCGAGCCCACCAGCGAGAAGCTGCGCGCCCAGGTGCAGAAGATGATCAACCTCATCTCGAGCGAGGGGCAGCTCGACGAGTGCGACCTGACGCTGAAGGACCTCGCCGCGGTCGCCGAGTCGATGGTGCGCACGCTCGACGGCATCTACCACGCGCGCCCCGAGTACCCGCCAGGCGCCCTCCGCGCGCACGGCCCGGGCCTGGTGGTGGTGAAGAACGACGAGGGGCAGGGCCCCAAGAAGGCCGGAGCGTGAGGCCGGCGCTGGCGGCGCTGCTGCTGGGCGCCGCGTGCGGGCCTTCGGTGCCGACGCCCGACGGCGGCTCGACGGTGATGACGCCCGCCGTCGACGCGGGCTCCCTCGGGCAGCACCTGTCGTGCCGGGCGTCGGTGGTGGGCGCGGTGACCGGCACCTTCGAGTGCGTGGCCTCGGCCGTCTTCGCCAGGGGCGCGCCCAACAACACCACCCTCACCGTCACCGCCAACACCCGCGACCGGAACCCCGAGGTGAACTTCTCGGTGAAGGTGCCGCTCGAGCCCGAGGCCGGCAAGAGCTACCCGTGGATGGACGAGGTGCTGGCCAGCGAGCTGCTGGTCGACGACGGGCCCACCGGCAACAGCTTCGTGGCGTCGAAGGCGATGATGGTCGAGCCCGCGGCCTTCAGCTTCCGGGTGAACGAGGTGACGGGCCGGCTGGCGACGGCGGGCGGGGGCGCGCAGCTGCGCTTCACCCTGCAGCTCGACGCCAGCTGCGGCCCACCCTGGGCAGCCCCGCCCCAAACAACGTGCGGGTCAGCATCGTCGTGACGAAGTAGAAGGCTCCCCGTGCCGGCTCGAACGAAGATCGTGGCGAACAAGGTGTGGCTCGACTCGTCGCGTGGAGGCCGGGGCGCAGACGCGCAAGGCGACCGCCTGGTGAAGCTGGCCGGGCGCTTCTTCAAGGCGCTGAAGCTCTCGGGGGTCGAGCTGTCGCTGAGCCTGGTGCGCGACGACGAGATGAAGCAGCTCAACGCGCTCTGGCGAAAGAAGAACAAGCCCACCGACGTGCTCTCGTTCCCCGGCGGTGAGATGCCGGGCCCGGGGCGCCGCGTGCTGGGCGACGTCGTCATCTCGATCGACACCGCCCGCGCCGCCGCGAAGGACTTCGGCACCACCCTCGATGAGGAGCTCGACCTCTACCTCGCGCACGGGCTGCTGCACCTGCTCGGGTACGATCACCACAGCAAGCCCGAGGCGAAGAAGATGGAGGCGCTCGAGCGCAGGCTGCTCAAGCGCCCCTCGATGCTGAGCCGCTCCGACGAGCTGTGAAGCTTTGGGAGCGCGGCGCCGGGGCTCCCCACCTCGACCGCCCAGGCCTCGAGCGAGCGCTGGCCGTGGCTCGCCTCGGACCGGGTGCGGTCCCTGCCAATCGGAGTCGGCGCGACGTCGGCCCAGGGGGCTCCAGGCGGCGCTGACCAGGAAGGCTCAGCGGCCCATGCCGGCCGGCGTATGCGCGTTGACGACGTCGGCGGGCTGCGCCGGCATCTTCTTCGCGCCCGCCATGTGCGGGCACGACGCCGCCTTGCCTGCGCCCATCGAGGCGAGCTGGCCTGCGGTGCGCTCCGACTCGGCGGGCCCCCCCCCGGCCAGCCGCGCGCCGGCGCTCGACAGGCCCGTCGCGGTGAAGACCGAGGCCATCGCGCCGCGGGCGACGTTGGCGTCTGACTTGATGGCGAGCGAGGCCTGCAGCGCCATGGCCTCGATGACGCTCGACTTGCCGCCCTGCATGCCGGGGGGAATGGTGCCCTTCTCGTAGAGGGTGCGCAGGTCCTCCACCTTGATGCCCGTCTTGCCGGTGGCCGGGTCCTTCTTGCCGAAGACCGACAGCAGGCCCGCGAACTCGAGCTGGGCGAAGTTGAGGCCCCGCACCGCAGAGTCGACGAAGCCCGCGCCCGCCGCCCGGTCGCGCCGGTAGTTGTCGGCGATGGCGTTGGCGAAGCTGTCGGTCGTCATCACCCCGTTCTCGGCGTGCGCGACGAGCGCGTCGAACTTCGCCTCGTCGAAGTGCTGTCTCTTATACACATCT
>JACSRE010000118.1 GCA_014879945.1 Myxococcus sp. | reverse complement strand
CGCGCGTCGGCGGAGCGCACGTCGGTCGGCCGGGCCTGCCAGAGGTCGAACTCGACCTGGCGATCGGCGTCTCCCAGGGGCTCCTCCCCGCCCGGCACCGCGGGCTGATCGGGCGACTTGTTCACCGTGGCGAAGATGGGGCGGGTGGCGTCGACGAAGCGCCGCACCTCGTCGAGCGGCAGGGCCGGCACGTCGTGGCCTTCGGCGCCTGACATGCCGGTCGCCATGCAGAGGGAGTTCAAGATGGCCTCTTCGGTGGCCTCCATCACCGCCTCGTAGAGCGGGTCGACCCGTTGATCGAGCAGCAGCTTCATCTTGTAGACCATCTTGCGGGTGCGCCTGGGCACCACGTTGGCGGTCGAGAAGCCGACGATGATCTCACCCGAGCCGTGCGCGGCGTAGGAGCCGACGCGCCCGATGCCCAGGGCCACGCGCTTGCACAGACGGGTCAGCTGGTGCGGCAACAGCGGCGCGTCGGTGGCCACCACCGCGATGATCGAGCCGTAGCTGAACTGGCGGCGCGGCAGGTGCTTGAGCTTCTCGGCGAGGAACTCGCCGACGGGCAGGCCGGCCACGCGGAGGTTGTGCATCTTGCCGAAGTTGCTCATCACCAGCACGCCCAGCGTGTACCCGCCGAAGACCTGCGGCAGCTTGCGCGACGAGGTGCCGATGCCTGCCTTGAAGTCGCAGGTGATCATGCCGGTGCCGCCGCCGACGCTGCCCTCGGCGACGGGCCCGGACTTCGCGTTGGCCAGCGCCTCGCGCACGTGCGCCTCGGTGACGTGCCGGCCCGAGATGTCGTTGAGGTAGCTGTCGTCGCACTCGCCCACCACCGGAATGATGACGTCGTGCTCCGAGCCGATGCCGGGGTACTGCTCGACCATCACCCGCGCCATCGCGTCAGAGACGGCGCCGACCGACATGGTGTTGGTGAGGAGGATGGGCGTCTCGAGCAGGCCCCACTCCACCACCTGGGTGAGGCCCGAGACCTCGCCCGCGCCGTTGAGCACGAAGGCGCCGCCGGCCAGGCGGTCCATGAAGATGTTCGACTCGTTGGGGAGGATGGCGGTGACGCCAGTGCGCACCGGGCCCTCGCCGGGCTTCAAGGGGCCGGCCTCGCCCCGAATGATGGTGGAGTGGCCCACCAGCACGCCCGCGACGTCGGTGATGGCGTTGTGCTTGCCGGGCTTGAAGCGGCCGAGCGGCAGGCCGAGCTCACGGGCGCGAACGCGGGCGGTCATGACAGGGCTCGTACTCCGCGATCGAGAGAGACGCGAGCGCGGATCCACGGGCGCCTTCACGGGCGCGGGGGCGCCCCCGCGCGAGCCCGCGGGCGGACCGTCAGGGCCTCGGCGCGACGACCTCGAAGATCTCGTCGTCCTTCAGCGCCAGCACGGCCTTGCCGTTCTCGAGCGCCTTCTCTCGCGCGCTGTTGGTGAAGCGCGCCACGAAGCCCTTCGCCGGCCTCAACGTCACGCTCACGCCGGTCTTCGTGTTGGTGAAGGTCGTCTGCAGCTGCTCGAACGGCGCCTCCTCGAGCGCGAGGTTGAGCTTGCCGACGCTGGCGCCGGTCGCGGCCTGGGCGCCGTCGGCGACGCAGGCGTACTGCGGCGTCTTCGGCGAGCGGTGGAGCACCTTGAGCGCGTGGCTGTGCGCCGGGAGCCCGAGCTTCGTCAGCGCGTAGGCGCCCATGCGATAGCCCGCGACGGCCCAGGGGCCCGCCTCTCCGTGAACGGCGGCGACGGCGGTGAGCGCATCTTGCGGTGGGGGAGGCGCGTGGTGCTGGGTGAGGACCGCGACGGTCAGGAGCGTGGGCAGCATGGCGGCTACTTCCCGAGGCTCTTCTGCGCAGCGCGCGCGGTGATCAGCTCGTTCACGTCGAGGGTCTGCAGGCTGGCGCCCTTCCCTGCCGGCACCATCACGATGCGCTTGCCCTTGAGCGCCTCGGCGATCTTCAGCTTCACCATGGTGCGGCCGCCCGCGCCGCCGAGCGCCGCGTTCTCTTTCTCGATCGACTGCGCGCGCGTCTTGGCCTCGGTGAGCGAGGCGGTGGCTTCGTTGGTGGCCTTGACCAGCTGGGCGTCGGCCGCGAGCCGGGCCTGGGCGAGCTCACCCTTGGCGATGGCGATGTCTTTGGACACGACGCCGCGGGCGGTCTCGAGGTTGCGCTTGGACTCTTCGGCCGCGGCCTGCGCCTCGCTCTTGAGCTTCTCGCCGTTCTGCTCGGCCAGCTTCTTCTCGCGAATCACCTCTTCGTAGGCCGGCGCGAAGCGGTGCTCTCCGAGGATCACCTGCTCGACGATGACGCCCTCGGGCCCGAGCGCGGTCAGCAGCAGCTGTCGTGACTCCTCGGCCGCGGCGAAGCGCTTGTCGGCGACGTAGAAGTCCTCGCTCTTGAGGCGGTTGAGGCCGTCGCGCACGTAGGCGCGGGCGGCGGGGCGCACGAGGCGCTCCTGCACGTCGTCGGTTGACTCGCCCACCCGCTGGAGCACGTGCGGCACCTTGGTGGGGTCGATGCGCCAGGTCACCGTCACGTCGACCGAGATGTCGTTGCCGTCCACCGTCTTGAACTCGACGTCGTCGATGACGCCGTCGACGCCTGGCTGCTTCTGCATGCGCAGGTTCTGGAGCTTGGTCTCGAAGGTGTGCCAGTCGGTGATGATGGGGGCGAAGAAGTAGGTGGCGCCCGAGGCGTAGACCTCGTCCTGCACGCCCTTCTTCCCGAACGGCGCCAGCTTTCGCGTCAGCACGCCGACCTCGTTCGCGCCGGTGGAGTGACAGGCGCACCCGCTCACCGAGGCCATCACCCACCCGGCGACGAGCAGCTGCAGGTGTCTCATGGTCATTCTCCTCTCACGTCGAAGCGGCGCAGCAGCTGGTTCAGGTCGAGCGGGTTGGTGCCGCCCTCGCCGTCGCTGGGCACGACGATCACGTCGACGCCCTCGAGCACCTCGGCCATCTTCAGGCCCACCATGTTCTCGCTGCCCACGCCGCGCAGCGCCTTGTTCTCGAGCTCGGTGCCCTGGGCCTTCGCCAGCCGCACCGAGAGGCTGCCCTCGGCGGCCTTGGTGCGCGAGTAGAGGTCGGCCTCGCTGCGGAGCTTCTCGACCTCGGCCTTGCCGCGCGCGTACTCGACGTCGACCGACGCGGCGCCCTCGGCGACGATCTTGTTCTTCTCGGCCTCGGCCTGCGCGGCCAGGGCCTCAGCCTGGTTCTTGAAGACCGTCTGGTCCTGGATCTTCCGCGACTCGATCGCCGCCTGGTAGCGCTTGTCGTAGCGGTACTGGCGCACCAGCACGTGGGTGACCGCCAGCCCGCGCGGGGTGAGCTCCTCGGAGAGCAGGCGCTGCGCCTCGGCCGCGGCCTTCTCGCGGGTGTCGCCCTTGTAGAAGTCCTCGGCGTCGAGCACGCCGAAGGTGCGGCGCAGCTGCTGCTCGGTGCGGGGAATGACGACCGAGTCTTCGTAGAGCCGGCCGGGGCCGATCTGCGTCATCACCTTGTAGGCGTCGTCGACCCGGTAGATCACCGTGACGTCGACCGACACCGTGTAGCCCTCTGACGTCTGGATCTTCAGCGCGGGAACGGCGCGCAGGTTCGGGATGTGGGCCGAGGGCTCCTGGGCGTCGCTCATCTCGAGCACCTGCAGGTCGGCCGCGAACAGGTGCATGCGCTCGACGCCCGGGGTGAGGAAGTGCACGCCCGGCGGGTAGATCTCGGTGTGCACGCCCTGGCCCGAGCCGAAGGTCACCTGCTTGACGCCCCACTGGCCCGGGCGAACGTACGAGGAGCACGACGTCCACCCGACGATGAAGACGATGAAGAGCGCGATCAACGGCCAGAAGAAGCGCCCACGCCGCGCGAGCGTGCCCCGCAACCGTTCGACTGGAGTCATGCTCCGGGTTTTCCCCCGGGATCAGCGCTTCGTCGAATCTGCGTCCTTCCGGCGCACCTCGGGGCCCATCGACCCGGCGGCGCCCTCGTCGATGCCCAGGGGCTGGTAGACCCGGCGCTCGACGTCTTCGGCCTTCATGTCCTCGACGAGCGCGAACAGCTGCTTCGCGTACCGACGCTTCGCGAACCAGGCCTGCAGATCGGGGATCAGCGGGCCCCCGATGAAGAGGGCCAGGGGGAGCGGCTCGAGCCAGTTCGGGATCGCGGTGCGGAGCACCACCACGCCCAGGAGCAACCCCACCGCCGCGTAGCTCGCGCGCGAGATGAAGTCGCCGCCCCGCCAGGCGCCGTAGCCACGCTTCTCGAGCTCGTGCTGGGCCTTCGCCAGGCGCAAGTAGCGGGGCAGCGCGACGCCGAGCAACGCGTCGGTGGTGCGGCGCCAGTACGGCTGATCATCGGCGAGCTCCCTGAACTGCTTGCCCGCCTCGCTCAGGGCCTCGCGCGCGGCCTCGAGCAGGGCCGCCTCGGCCTTCTCATCCCAGGCGTCGAACGCCACCCGCCGGCGCTCGAGCAACGAGACGAGGTGCGCGGTGAGTTCCGGCAGGTGGTACTGGCTCGGGTAGACGCTGCTCACAGAGGCGGCAGCTTAGCGGTTGCGCGCGGGCGCCCGGCGGCAATTCACCGCGAGCCCGCGGGCCGAAGTCGGCTATGCCCCCGCGCCTCACCGCGAGGGGCACACCGATGACGACCGAGACGAACGCACCACCGAGCCCGCGCCTGTTCGCGCGCTGGTTCCCGCTCGGCACCACGCGGTACTACGTCTTCCTCGCCGCGGTGGCGGTGTTCGTGCTCGGGCCGCTGGGCGGCATCACCGCCAGCTACATGAACTTCTCGCTGGGCTTCTTCGTGGGCGGGCAGGTGCTGGCCGGCATTCTCGGCTCGACCATCACCTACTTCTACGGCCCCGACGGGAAGCACGGCGCCAACTACATGCAGACGGCCGCGGCGTCGGTGGCGTCGATGGCGGCGATGGGCGTGTTGATTCAGGCGATGGTGTGGCTCGGCCTCGAGGAGCCGCCGGTGTGGAAGCTGATCCTCTACTTCCTGTCGGTCGGCATGTTCGGGGTGGGCGTGGGCATGATCTTCACGCCGCTGCTCGTCGACAAGCTCCAGCTGACGTACCCGTCGGGCCTGGCGGTGGCGAACATCTTGAGGGCGCTCACCGACGTGCGGCTGCTCAAGCGGAGCGTCGGGCAGCTGGCCACCGGCATCGGCCTGGGCACCGTGATTCCCCTGGGGCTGGAGCAGCTGGGGCACCTCGAGGGCGCGGCGGCGAAGGCGGCCACCGACGCAGGCCAGAAGTACGAGCCCGGCGTGCTGGGCAAGCTGCTGGCGCTCGACCTCAGCGTCTCCACCGTCGGCGCCGGCATCATCCTCGGCGCGCGGGTGACGGTGCCGGCGCTCGTCTACGCCCTCCTGTGGGACGCGCTGACGCCGTGGATTCGCCTCAACGGCTGGCTCGGCGACAAGGAGCCGTACCGCAAGTTCGCCTTCCTCGTCGCGCTGGGCACCATCATGGGCGCGGCCATCGTCGACATCTCGCTCATCCTCCGGCAGGCGGTGGGCCGCCTTCGCAAGGCCTCGGCCGAGCAGGTGGTGGTGATGACGCCCGGCGAAGCGTGGAAGCAGACCAACACCACCCGCCTGCTGCTGTGGTTGGGCTTCTGGGGCGTGATGGTGATGGCGGTCTCGGTCGGCCTGCTCGACGTCGGCATCGGCTGGGTGCTGATGGCCATCGCGCTGGCCTTCGTGATGATGCTCGTCAACGGCATCTCGTTCGGCATCACCGACTCGAACCCCATCTCGTCGGCCTTCGTGGTGAGCGTGGTGCTGATGGCGCTGGTGGGCCTGAAGGCGCCGGTCGAGGGCCTGATCGCGGCGAGCATCGTCTTCGTGGTGACGGCCATCGGCGGCGACATGCAGCAAGACCGCTCCACCGGCTGGCGCCTGGGCACCAACCGCACCCACCAGTTCCGGTACCAGGTGATCGGCGTCTTCCTCGGCGCGGTGCTCAGCGTCTACATGGCCAAGCTGTTCATGACCGCGTACCCGGAGCTGAAGGTGGACGGCGGCGGCTCGGGCCAGTGGCAGAGCGCGATGACGCTGAAGATCGCCGGCGCGGTGCGCAGCATCACCCAGCCCAAGCCCTTCCACATTCCCGCGATGTTGATCGGCGTGGCCTTCGGGCTGGTGACCGAGATCGTCCGCAAGGTGGTGAAGGGCAACGCGCGGTACCGCGAGTGGGTGAAGAGCCGCGCCGGCTTCGGCTTCGACTTCTGCTTCGACTGCTTCCTGGTGCCCTCGCCCTACGCGTCGTCGTTCGCCGGCTTCGTCGGCTTCGCCACCAGCGTGTGGTTCAGCATCGGGGGCTCGGTCTCGTCGTTCGTCAACTGGCTGGGCAAGAAGCGCGCGCCGGTCGCGAAGGAAGGCGAGGCGCTGCCGGAGGACATGTCGACGACGTCGCTGCTGGGCGGCGGCCTCATCGCGGGAGACTCGATCGCCGCGCTGGCGACGGGCGTGGCGGGGCTGCTCTCGCTCGGCAAGGGGAAGTGACCCCCGGGCTCAGCCGTAGCGCTGCTCCGGCATCGGCGGCGGCACCTCTTTGAGCTCGCGGCCGTCACGGCGACGCGTCTCGCGCTCCTTGTACCGGCGAATGGCCCCCGAGAGGATCTCGCCGATGAGCGTCGGGTAGTCCATGCCCTCGCCCTGCGAGATGAGCACCAGATCGCTCCAGCCCGGCGTGAGGCCCGGGAGCGGGTTGCACTCGAGGAAGAAGATGCGGCCCGCCTCATCCATTCTGAAGTCGATGCGGGCCACGTCGCGGCAGCCCAGGGCCATGAAGGCGCCGCGGGCCGCGCTCTTCATGCGCTCGAGCTGCGCGGGCTCGAGCTTGGCGGGCGCCTCGTAGCGAATGCGATCGTTGGCCTCGAGCTTGTCTTCGAACTTGTAGATGGGCGTCTTGTCGCTGCGATCGGTGAAGACGATCTCCATCGGCGGCAGCACCTTGGGCCGCCGCTCGCCCAGCAAGCCCACCGTGAACTCCCGGCCGCCGATGTACTCCTCGATGAGCGCGGGCTGATCGTAGCGATCGACCAGCTCCTTCACCACGCCGCGCAGCTCGGCCTCGGAGTGGCACACGCTCTTCTGCACCACGCCCTTCGAGCTGCCCTCGGCGACCGGCTTCACCATCAGCGGCCAGCGGGTGAACTGCTTGTCGAGGCGCTCGCGGCCGGTCGTCATCAGCTGGAAGTTGGGGGTGTCGATGCCCGCGGCGCGCACTACCTTCTTGGCCAGCGCCTTGTCGAGCGCGAGCGAGAGGGTGGCCGGGTCGGAGCCGCAGTAGGGAATGTCGAGGAGCTCGAGCAGCGCCGGCACCTGGCTCTCGCGGTTTCGGCCGCGGAAGCCCTCGGCGATGTTGAACACCACGTCCACCGGGGTGGTGGAGAGCACGATGGGGAGCTCGGCGGTCGCCTCGAGATCGACGACCTCGTGGCCGTGGCTGGCGATGGCCTCGCGAATCGCCTGGAGCGTGCCGGGCGAGTCGTACTCGGCCTCGTCGTCGTGCCGGCCGTCGGCCAGCGGCTTGATGCGCTTGACGTTGAAGGTGAAGCCGACGCGCAGCGGGCCCTTGCGGGCGGGGCGCGAGGAGCTGCGCGGCTTGTCCTTGATGCGCTGGCGCCGGGCGGCGTTGTCGATGACCGCGCCCACCACCGCGTCGAAGTGCAGCCCCTCGAGCTCGGCGGCGACGTAGAGGCTGGCGCCCGGCTCGAGCGAGGGCAGCGCGTTGATCTCGAGGAAGTACGGCACCCCGGCGTCCGACAGGCGGAAGTCGAGGCGCGCCAGGTCGTGGCAGTCGAGCTTCTCGACCACCGAGCGCGCGATCTTCCGCAGCCGCTCGCTCATCTCGGGCGCGATGATGGCCGGCGCCTTCACCGTCACCGCGTCGACGAACTTCGTCTTCAGGTCGTAGTCGTAGATCGAGAAGCGCTTGCCGTCGGCGTAGGACCGATCGACCAGGTACTCGACGGGAGAGAGGATGCCGTCGAAGTCGCTGTCGGCGTGCTCGAGGAACGGCACCGTCAGGTCCTTCCCGCTGATGTACTCCTCGACCAGCACGCCCGCGGGGTACCGATCGAGCGCCTCGATCACCTTCTTCTTCAGCGACTCGACGTTCTCGGCGACCGAGTCCTGGGTGATGCCCTTCGAGCTGCCCTCGAAGTTCGGCTTCACGATCACCGGGAAGTGGAGATCTTCGGCCTTCAGGTCGGACGGCTTCTCGACGAACTGCCACCCCGGCGTGCGAATGCCGTGCTCGCGCAGCACCAGCTTGGTCAGCTGCTTGTCGAGCGTGAGCGCCAGCACGTAGGCGTCGCTGCCGGTGTACGGAAAGCCGAGCTCTTCGAACAGCGCCGGGAAGAACGCCTCGCGGAAGCGGCCACGGCGGCCCTCGGCGGTGTTGAAGATCAGATCGGGCGAGAAGGCCTCGAGGCGCGCGACGAGCTGCGAGGCGGGGCCCGAGACCTCCATCTTCTCGACGCGATGGCCGAGCCGCTCGATGGCCGACGCGAGCGCGTTGACGGTCTCTTCCGTGTCGAACTCGGCCTCTTCTTCAGAGTCCGACAGCCGCAGGTTGTGGGTGAGCGCGATGCGCATGTTGGCTCTTCAGGATGGTGACGAGTCGGACTTCTCGACCGTCGTCTTCAGCCGCGCAGGAGCGCGCGTGGGTTCAGCGAGGGGAGACAGCTGGGTCTGGCCGGCGACGACTTTGCCATCGACGACCTGCGTCTGGGCCCAGAGATCGCCCAGCCGGATTCCATCGGGGTCGCGCCAGCACTTCACGGCTTCGATCACGCCGATCACCACCACGCCGGCGATGAAGGCCTTGAAGCCGAGCTCCGGCATCATCGAGAGGATGATGGTGAGCCCGAAGGGCGCGTTGCGCAGCACGCTGTCGCGGTGGCGGGCGCCCTGACGCGTCGGCAGGTAGACGACCTTGACGCCGAAGAGCTTCTTGCCGGGGCTCTGGCCCTGGATCATGCCGTCGGCGAAGAGCAGGTAGAGCAGCGCGATGACGATGCCGGCGGGGCCGGTCGATTGGTACAGCGTCCACGCGATCACCACGTCCACCAGCCGCGCGCCGCCGCGCAGGAGCAGCGAGGCCTTGGGGTACGGCGAGCCCTCTTCGGTGCCGACGACGCGGAGCCCTGGGCGCTGGGTGGTGGTGCTCATCGGTTACTCGTCATCTCCGGCCAGCTGCGCGAGGCGAGTCCACGCGTCGACGGGCGCTGCGACGCCCGGCTCGGCAGCATCGGCTCCGATCACCAGCCGACGCAAGTGTCGATCGGCCTCTGTCTCGGAGCGGTGTCGCACGCCCTCGTCGCCCGACGCCGAGACCAGGGCGGTGCGGGTGAAGTAGACGAAGGCCATCGCCGGGCGCTTCGACGACTCGCGCATCGCGAACTGCACCCCGTCGAAGGCCCAGCCCACGCGCACCCACTCGTTGACGGTGCGCTCGATGGTGCCCTCGTCGACGTTCGAGAGCTCCACCACCTTGTAGTGGAGCACCGAGGCGACGGGCGCCGCGCGGGGGCGGCGCTTGCTCTTCTTCTTCTTCTTCGCCTTCTTCACCACCAGGGGCTCACCCGCGTGGAGCCGCGCGAGTTCGCCGGCAGCGCGAAGTTCTGCGACGGCGCCGGCGCGACCGCCGGCTGGTTCGCGTTCGGGTTCTCGGCCGCCTCGACCCAGAAGATGCTCACCACCGTCTTGGCGCCGATGGCCCCGATGGCGCCGAGGATGTACGGCACCACGGTGGTCGACCAGTTGAGGCCCAGCACGATGCCCGAGAGCAGGAACACCGCCGCGCCCACGCCGACGCCGAACAGGTTGGCTCGCATGATCTGGGTGGTCGAGGGGTTGAACTTCATCGTCGCGAAGGCCATGGCGCCCGCGCCGATGGCCGGCGTGATCAGCATGGCGTCGATGCCCGCGCGAATGTTGGCGCCGCCGGAGCCGCTCGCCGCCACCATGCCGATGATCAGCGCGGTGTAGATCATCGCCCACGCGGCCCCCGAGACGACCAGCGTGGCCTTGTTCATCGCGATGTCCCCTCCCCCGACCACCGTCGAGAGCCAGGCCCCCGCGAGGCTGCCGACCAGGATGGTCCACGTCACGGCGAAGGCGCGATCGACCGCCGGCGCGGCCGCCGCGATGAGATCGGTGAGGCCTCCGAGGAAGGCGCCGCCGATGAACGAGCTGATGATGCCGAAGTTGGCCGAGCGGTGGCTGATCCAATGGTTGAACTGCCACCAGGCCGAGGCGCCGAAGCCCACCCCCGCGCCGATCAGCGAGCCGGCCAGGTAGGCGATGCGCGCGCCCTCGCCGGTGAACTTCATCGGGTCCTGCACGCAGCCCATCTGGCCCATGCAGTAGGCGTCGACCGCCCGGGGGATCATCTGCGTGGCGAGCACGCCCAGGCCGGTCATCAAGGTGTGGTGGAGCACGAACGTCATGCTGCCTGGGCCCGAGAGGAAGGCGCCCTCGCGCGGCTTGCCGTCGATGAACGCGCCGGGCTGCTCCGAGGGCGTGCCCATGACGTCGTTGCTGGGCACCAGCGAGGGGTCGTCGACCGGCGGCGGCGGCTGCGTCACGTCGATGGTGCGCGTCTCGGGCGGCGGCGGCGCGGGCGGCACGTCGACGGGCGGAGGCGGCTGCACCTCGACCGGCGGCGCCACGGGGGGCGGCTCGACGATCACGCCCGCGTCGGCCATGCCCGGGTAGGGCACGATGACGACCTTGGGCTCGAGGCCCTCTGACTGCGCGAACGACGAGAGCGCCAGCAGCGCCGCCCCCAATGCCACGAGACGACGACCTGCGCTGCCTGAGACGGCCCCGCTCCTGCGCTCGGTGAAGGTGTTCATGCGTTGGAGAACCATACTCTCTTGTGCGAGGAGCGCAGCATGACGATCACTCTCCATGCCGGCGTGGCGCCCACGATTCACCCGGGCGCATGGGTGCACCCGAGCGCCGAGCTGCTCGGCGACGTGACGCTCGAAGACGGGGCATCGGTGTGGCCGACCTGCGTGCTGCGCGGCGACTCGGGGGCCATTCGCCTCGGCGCGCGCACCAACTTCCAGGACGGCTCCATCGCCCACGCCACCCGCGGCGTCTCGACCACCACGGTGGGCCCCGAGTGCACCGTCGGGCACCGCGTCATCCTTCACGGCTGCACCATCGGCGCGCGGGTGCTGGTGGGCATGGCCTCGACGGTGCTCGACAACGTGGTGGTGGGCGACGACTGCTTCATCGCCGCCGGCTCGCTGCTGACGCCCAACAAGGTGTTCGAGCCGCGGAGCTTCATCATGGGCTCGCCCGCGAAGAAGGTGCGCGAGGTGACCGCGAAGGACCTGGAGTGGATCGCCAGCTCGTGGCGCGGGTACTTCGACCTGATGAAGCAGTACCGCGGGGGTTGACCGTCACGGGCGCAGCTTCTTCTTCGCGTCCTCCCGGTAGACGTCGGCCAGCGCGTGGGCCCGCTCGATCTCATCGCGCGCGCGGTCGAGCTTGAGCACGCGATCGACCTCCTCGACCTGGGCCTTGAGCGACTCGCTCACCACCAGCCCCGCCGACAGCCGCGCCTGCGCGCTCTGCCGCTCGGCCTTGAGCGCCTCGAGCCGGGTGAGGTGCTCCTGCACCGCGGCGGTGAGCAGCGAGGCGTCGTCGTCGGCCCGGGCCCGCGCCTGGAGCGTCTCTTCGAGGCGCAGCTGGGTGGCGCGTCGATCGTTTCGCAGCACGGTCTCGGCCTTCGCGTCGCCGAGCCTCGCGGCCTCGTCGAGGCGCCGCTCGAGCTCCTCGAGCTGCGCCTGGTAGCGGGCCTCGTCACGCAGGAACTGGGTCTTCAGCGTCAGCAGCGTGGCCGCCGACTTGCGCAGCTCCTGGCCCTGGCGCTCCATCGACTCGACGACGTCGTCGAACGCCGCGATGGGGTCGCGCTGCGAAGGCCTCTGCGGCCGCTTCTTGAAGAACCCGAACACCGGCTCGGCAGTCTACGCGAACGGCCGGCACAGCAGGCGAACCCGTTTCCTCGCCGCGACCAGGTCGGGCAAGTCGCCGCCGATGGCCTCGAGGTACTTCGGGGCCGTCAGGCCGTAGAGCGACAAGAGGTGGGTGAGGAGCGCCACCGCCTCGGAGGCGCGCGCGTCGAGCGGCGCCAGCGACGCCGCCTCGGCCACCGCGTCGAGGATGTCGGCCATGCGCTGCGCCGTCGGCCCCGGCCTGGTCGGCGCGGGGTTGGCGGGGAAGAACGTGTCGAACTGGCCGTCGAGGCGCTCGGGCCCCTTCACCGGCCGGCCCTCGGCGAGCGCCTCGAGCTGCTCGAGGTGGGGCAGCAGGCGCTCCAGCGCCTCGGGGCCCGGGGTGACGTCGGCCGGCAACAGCGTTCGCCAGGCCGAGTCGAAGTCGGTGCGCGCCAGCTGAATCTCCTGATCGGACAGGTGGTGGTAGAAGGCCCGCCCACCCTGCGCGCGCTGCTCCAGCACCAGCGACTTCAGATCGGGGTTCTCTTCACCCAGCGCGATGAACGAGAGCGCCACCTCGAGCCCCTCGAAGGGCTTGCGCGTCTTGCGAATGAGCTCGAGATCGACGCCGTCTTCGCCGTCGGTCACCAACACCACGGTGGCGCGCGCGAGGTAGGGGTCGCGGCCCTGCGCCATGCGGATGGAGTCGAAGGCCGACATCAACGCCAGGGTGATGTCGGTCTGCCCCTCGGCCGGCGAGGCCCGGAACAGCTGCTCGATCTGCCGCGTCGCCTCCTGCCCCGTGTCCACCCGCGCCAGGCGGCTGGGGGTGTCGTTGAAGAACGAGAAGTAGAGCGGGTCGAAGGGCACGCCTTGCCGCGCCTTGACGCGAATGGCGTTGAGCTCGGCGATGAGGATGGCGTCGCGGAAGCGGGCGCGCGCCCCGTGCATCGAGCCCGACGCGTCGAGCACGTACACCCGCACCGCCGTCTTCAAGACCCGCTTCGGCTTCGGCGGCGGCTCCTCCTCGAGGTACTGGCGCACCATCTGCCGGCCTGCCGCGAGCTCGAGCACCACGCTGCCTGGCTGCGTCACCACGAAGTTGTGCACCTCGTCGAGGCTGCCGGTGAACTCGTACGTCATCACCTGGGTCGGGTACGGCACGCGCCGCTGCACCGGCCGGGTGGCCTTGAGCTCGGCCTCCACCAGCTCCTCGGACAGCGAGTCTTCGATGTCGAAGAAGCGCGCGCAGCCGGCGGCGAGCTCGAGGGCGCGCTGCTGGCTCTCGTCGAGGTCGAAGGCGAGCTGCGCCAGCATGTCGTCGACGGCGTCGAGCTGGCTCGAGCCGCCGGCGGGCAGGTGCTCCGGCGGCGTCGGCTGGCGGCCGCCGGCGTCCTTCCAGTTGAGCAGGCGCTTGAGCTCGTGCTGCTCGGCGAGCCGGGCCCGGGCGTCCTGCTGCTCGGGGAGCAGCGTGCCGAGCCCCTGCTGCGCGACGTCGGCGAGCTGGCGATCGCCCGCCTCGACGGCGCGCTCGTACAGCGCGCGCATGGAGCGCCAGGCCGTCTTCGGGTCGCGGCGCGCGGTGTGGCGCAGGTGCTTGACGAGATCGGCCAGGCTCTTCACCGCCGGGGCGTGGCGCACCCGCTCGCGCGCCTCGGCCACCTCGACGCGGAGCCGGCGCATGCGCTCACGATCGCCCTTCTCGTGGGCGCTCATGCGCAGCAGGAGCTCGTGGGCGAGATCGAGATCCTTCCGCTTCTGCGCCGTGTCCTCGACGTTCCCCCGCGCGCGCTGAGCGAAGTACTCGGCCGTCGCCAGGCGGGCGCTCTGCGGGGGCCCGACGCTCGCGCGCGGGCGATCGAGCAGCTCGAAGGGCGCCGCGACGGGCGCCGAGAAGACGGCCGCGACTTTGACGATGCGCGCGAGCTCCGCGAAGGCGGCCTCGAGGCGGCTCGTCAACCCCGGCTCGAGCACGCGCCGCGCCGCCAGACGCTCGGCCTCCCGCAGCGCCAGCTCGAAGGCCGCCAGCCCTTCGTCGGCCCGCAGCAGCAGGCCGCGGCTGAGGCCCCCGAGCCTGCCTCTGGCCTCGGAGAGCTCCTTGAGGAGCCTGGCGTCGGCCGTGGTGTGCACCCCCACCTTGTCGAGCTCGGCGCTCAACGCATGCACCGGCGTCAGCAGCACCTCGCCGTCGTCGCCGCTGAACAGGGCGCGCAGCCGCTCTCCCAGCGAGAGGGCCGGCGCCTCGCCCGCCTTCAGGCGGTCGAGCCGGGCGCGGAGCGTGTTGAGGCGCTCGGCCAGCATGACGTCACCCGGCCTCGGCGGTCACGGCGCGGCTCACCGCGCGGCCCGGGCGTCGAGCAGCTGCCTCGAGAAGACCTGGAACTCCTCGGCGATGAGCTCGATCGACGCCTCGATCTTCTTCGCCGTCTCGCCCCGCTCTCCGGGCTCGGCCGACAGGCGCGTCGCGGCGGCCTTCAGCTTCACCAGCTCGCCCTCGCGCGTGACGAGCATCGGCAGCCGGCTCTTGAGTAACACCTCGAAGGCGCGGTCGGCCTCGGCGCGGTCCTTGATGGCGTCGGGCGAGGGCAGGCGCTGGAGCAGCTGGGTGAGCCAGGCGCGCAGGTAGCGTGCGCGGCTCAGCAGCCAGGTCAGCTCGCCCGCGGCGAGGCCCTCGCGCAGCTGCGACGACAGCGGCGGGCCGCCCAGGCCCTCGAGGAGCGACGAGAGGTTCTTGAAGGCGAGCAGGTCGCCGTCGGGCGCGGGCGCCGCCAGCTGCTGCCGGTAGGCCTGGTAGGCCTCGCCGTTGACGACCTGCTGCGCCTCGAGCGCGCCGTGGCGCGGCGCGACGTTCGCGGCCCGGGCCAGCTCCTTCACCCGCCCCTCGATCAGCTCCCGCACGCCGCGCACGCACACCTCGGGGGCCGCGCCTTCGCGCCTGAGGTTGTCGACGACGGCCTCGACGGTGCGCACCAGCTGCTCGAGCCGGGTGAAGGACTGGGTGGTGAGGGCCTCGCGCGCGTAGGCCTCGCCCAGCGGCGTCAGGAGCTCGGCGCGCAGGCCCCTCTGAGAGGGCGAGAGCGTCACCAGCGACGCCTCGAGGTCGCTCAAGCGCCGGCTGTCGGTGGTGAGCTGCTCCAGCGGGTCGGACTTGCGGCCGGGGGGCGCGGGCGCGGCGAAGGCGCGGGCCGCGCGGCGTCGGAGGGCCACCGCCACCCGCTCGCGCACGGCGGCCACCTCGGCCCGGTGCTCACCGGCCCCGGCCCCCGCGCCCGCGCAGCTCTGAAACACCTCGCCGAGCCGGGCCAGCTCGTCGGCCACGTTCGAGGCCAGGCCCGCGATGCCCTCGAGGCGCAGGGCGTCTTCGAGCTCGGCGCCCTCGGCGGCCAGGGCGAGCATCTGCCCCGTCTGTCGGCAGAACTCGTAGGCGTTGGCGGCCACCGACGGGAGCCGCGCCTGCAGCTCGGGCACGCGCCTGGCGAGCTCGAGCACGTCGACGAACGAGGTGAGCTGCGCGGTGCCGCTGCGGCTCTCGCTCTGCGCGGTGAGGCCCCTGGCGGTGGCCCGGTCGAGGCCCGAGAGGAGCGCCTCGGCGGCCCGCAGCAGCGGGGCCCGGTTCTCGGGGTGCCGGGGCCCGGGCACCAGCTTGGTGCGCAGCGCCGCGGCCACGGTGGTGGCGACGGCGGGCGACCAGGTGCGCGTCATCGCCTCGGCCGAGGCGAGATCGTCGCGCATCTGCAGCTCGGCGGCCTCGCGCTCGGCGGCCTGCTCCAGCAGCGGCGTCACGCGGGCCAGCGACTCGGCGAAGGCCTTGTGCTCGACGCGGAGGATCTCGAGCTGCGCGCGCTCGCGGGGATCGACGGCCTGCTTGAGGAGCAGCTCGAGCTCCTCGTTGCGGGGCCCGGCCATGAGGAAGAACGAGTCGAGGTGCGCGAGATCGCCCACCTCGGCCACCAGCCGTCGATCGGGGCGCCTGTACATGCGGTCGCGCACCACCGCGGCCTTGAGCGCCCAGAGCGCCTTCACCATGGTGCGCTGCGAGAAGTACTTGGTGGGCACGTAGTCGGGCAGGCGCGCCACCTGCGCGAGCAGCTCACGCTCGAGGGTGTCGGCCAGCACCTCGAGGCCCTCGGTCACCACGGCGGGCACCTCGACGGCCGCGACCGCCGCCTGGAGCACGTCGAGCTGCTGCAGGGTGAGGCGCTCGTGGAGCGCGGGGCGCTGCCCGGTGTTGGCGCGCCACAGCATCTGCGCCCGGCTCTGCTTGCGGGCGAAGCCCCGCGGGGTGAAGCAGATGAACGAGATGCGGTCGGCGAAGGCCTGTAGGGTCTCGGGCGAGCGCTGGAGCACCTCGGACAGGTACCGGTTCGACGTCATCAGCGCGCACTCGCAGCGGCCGGCGGTCACCTTGCGGCCGTGCTTGAGCTCGCGCTCGTGCAGCACGTTGAGGATGGAGCGCAGCAGCATGTCGCGCCCGTCGAACACCTCGTCGAGGAAGGCGTGCACCGCGCCCAGCATGCCCTCTTCGGTGAGGTACTCGGTGCGGCCGGTCTCGGTCAGCACCTTGAAGTCCACCGGCCCGATGAGGTCGGTCTGCACGGTGTTCTCGGCCAGCTGCTTGGCGAAGAGCGAGGGGCGGTTGCTCTTCTCGTCGACGATGCGCCCCAGCACCGCGCTGGCCACCGCGCTCTTGGCCGTGCCGGGCGGCCCGTTGATCAGGCAGTGCTCACGACACAGCAGCGCCAGCTCGATCTGCGTGAAGAGGGCCTCGCGCTCGAGGAAGGCGTCGCGGAGCTCGACGAAGAAGCCGCGAAAGGCCGCCGCCGCCTCGGCGAAGTTGACGTCGACGGTAGACGAGGCGGGCGCGGTCACGAGAGTCCTGTCGGGGAGCGTTCGAACGGATAGGTGCGTCGGCGGCGGCGCTCAGTATAACGACCTTGCCCTGTTTTCCCTCTGCGCACCGTGATCGAGCCGCCCCCCGCCGATGAGGCAGTGCTTCGCCCCGGCCTGGCGCACGTGGCCATCGCGACCCTGGTGTCGGTGGCGGTGCTCTTCGTCTCGGTGGGCGCCTCGGCGCAGCTCTTCAACCTCTCGTGGGGCCTGTGGTTCTCAGAGGTGTTCGTCTTCCTCGCGGTGCCCTTCGTGGCGCTGCAGGCGACGGGCCGCGCGCCCACCCGCCTGACGGGGCTCGATCAGCCGGCGGTGAAGGGCCTGGGCGCGGGCTTCGCGGTGGGGGTGCTCAACTACGCGGCGTGGGCGGTGCCGTTGATGTGGGCCTCGGAGCAGCTCTTCCCGAAGTCGCTGGTGGAGCGGTACAGCGCGGCGCGGCTGTTCGAGCGACAGACGGGCGTGGAGCTGGCGGCGCTGCTGGCGGGCGTGGTGGTGGCGGCGCCGTTCTGCGAGGAGTTTCTCTACCGGGGCCTGGTGCAGCCCGGCCTGGCCCGGCGGGTGCCGATGGCGCGGTCGATCGTGGTGACCGCCCTGCTCTTCAGCGTGATGCACTTCGACCCGGTCGGCTTCCTGGCGCGGTTCGAGCTGGGGCTCGTCTTCGGGCTGCTGGCGTGGCGCGGGGGCTCCATCTGGCCCGCCATCGGCGCGCACGCGGCCAACAACCTGGTCTCGGTCGTCATCTTCTTCGTCATCGGCGGCGACGACACCGACCTGCCCCTGGCCTGGGTCGCGGCGATGGCGGTGGGTGGCAACCTGGGGCTGATCGCCTGGCTGGCGGTGCTCAGGCGCCAGACGTGGTGGGTGGCCCCTCGCCCGGGCGACGATGAGCCGGCGCCCTTCGCGCCGTTCTTTCGCGCCCTCGCCCCGTGGGCCGTCGGCGCCGTCGGGGCGCTGCTGGTGCTGGCCGTCGTCGATCGCCGAGGCGTGGAGCTCAACCTGATCGATCTGATGAACCCGGTGAGCGCGCCGCGGCCAGACGCGTCGCCCGGTGAGCGGGCCGCCTGGGAGGAGCTTCAGGCCCTGCGCGCCCGCGCCCGCAGCGGCGAGGTGGGCTTCGACGAGTACCGCTCGGTGCGCCGGCTCGCGGCCGAGAAGCCCCCGTGAGAGTGACGACAAGCGCAGCGCCCAACGCGCTCACAGCCCTGATTCGCGCACAGCCCCGACGCGCTCAGAGGAACGTGTACGACTTCACCACGAAGCGCGGCCCGGCCATGGCGAGGTTGGGCGACTCGGCGTCGACGTGCCCCTCGGCGCTGACGCGGGCGCCGTTCTTCTTCAGCTTCCGGTCGCCGCCCGCCAAGACGTAGAGCGCCCCGTCTTCGGCCTCGAGCAGCCACAGGCCGGTCTCGAGGTCGCGGAAGCGCACGGTGCCCGTCAGCGTCGTCACCGCGGGCCTCAGACGGTCTCGCGCTTCAGCATCGCGCGCGCCACGAAGAGACAGATGAGCGCGTTGCCCACCAGCCAGGGAATGGCGAGGAAGGTGAACGGCAGCCACGAGAGCGCCGGCGCGTTGGCCCACACCGTGTACCCGAGGATGCTGGCGAACCCGAGCGCCAGGCCGCCCACCGCGTGCCGCATGCCCTTCACCTTGATGGCGACGAGCGACAGCACCACCGGGAGGAGCGCGCTGTAGACGAGCGGGTTGGCGAGCGAGCCGCGCCCGAAGATGATCTTGTTGAGCCAGTCGGGGATGGGCAGGACGAAGGCGGTGCTCAGCTCCGACGCGGGCGCCACCCAGCGCATGAAGAAGACGCCCATGGTGGTGAGCACCAGGGGAATGGCGAAGCCGGGCGAGGCGAACACGTTGAGGTAGCCGGGGCGCTCCTTCTTGCCGAGGGTGAGGAGCACGAAGGCCAGGAGCGCGGCCGCGAAGGCGAAGGGCTTCCAGTCCATCGCGCCGTAGCTGAAGGCGCCGACCTCGGCCGCGGCCTCGAGCTCGACGGGCTGCTGCTGGGCCACCTGGACCTCGGCCGGGAGGAGCTCGGCGACGGCGTCGGCCGCGCCCAGCTTCGCGAGCGCCGCGAGGGCCGCTTCGGCGTCGATGATCCCGTGGCCGTACTGATCGGTCCAGCCGGTCGCGCCCCGGGGCGGGTGCGCCGAGGCGAACAGCGCCTTCTCGACCTGCTCGGGGTTCTTCGCGCCGGCGGCGAACAGCAGCGCCGCGAGCCCCGCGACGTGCGGCGTCGCCATCGAGGTGCCCTGGTACGAGGCGTAGACCGACTGGCTGACGTCTTGCGGGTCGATGGTGTTCTGAATGATGCCCGCCTCTTCGCCCTGGGACTTGTCGCCACCGGGCGCGGCGATGTCGAGCTCCTTGCCCCACGAGGAGTACGGGGCGCGCGCGCCAGAGGGGCCGACGGCCGCCACCGCCACCGAGCCCGGGTAGGCCGCCGGGTACTCGACGATGCCCCGGCCGCCGTTGCCCGCGGCGCAGACGACGACGGTGCCCTTCTTGCGCGCGTACTCGACGGCCTTCTCCATCACCGCCGAGCGGCCGCCGCCGCCGAGCGACATGTTGATGACGTGGGCGCCGTGATCGGCCGCCCAGCGAATGGCGTCGGCGATGTCGGCCGAGGTGCCGCCGCCGAAGTGATCGAGCACCTTCACCGGCATCACCTGCGCCTCGAACGCGACGCCCGCCACGCCCTCACCGTTGTTGGTGGCCTGGGCGATGGTGCCGGCGACGTGCGTGCCGTGGCCGTGATCGTCGTTGGCGTGGCGGTCCTTGTTCACGAAGTCGTAGCCCTCGACGAACTTCGTGCCGCGCAGGTCGGGCACCTGGCGGAAGTCGTCGTAGTCCTCGTAGGCGACGCCGGTGTCGAGCACCGCCACCACCACGCCCTTGCCGCGGGTGCGGTCCCACGCCTTGGGCATGTTGATGAGCTTGAGGTTCCACTGCCTGGCGTAGGCCGGGTCGTTGGGGAGGTAGCTGGCGGTGAAGCGCATCAGCGGCTCGGCGGCCTCGACCTTCGGGTTGAGCCGAATGCGCGCCAGCAGCGCCGCGAGGTCACCCTGGAAGGCGCCGACGGTGATCGCGCTGTCGACCCCCTCTTCCTCGCCGGCCAGCTCCAGGTCGATGCCCCACTCCTGCTCGATGGCGTCGAACTGGGCCTTGGTGGTGCCGTCTTCGAAGTCGACCACCACCACCTCGGGCACGTGGAAGGCCACGTCGTCGGGCTGCGCCGAGACGTCGATGGAGGGCCGCGCCAACGACACCGCCGCTTCACCTGCGCCCTTCTCTGCGCAGCCAGTCAGCGCAGCCAGCGAGAGGGCTCCAACGGCGAGGGCGAGGTTCGAGAGGGTGCGCATAGGGGGTCCGTGCAGCGAACGAACGAATGGGCAAACGATTGGATCTGTCCGACTCTTCCAGACCGCCCTGTGAAGCAGCGTGAAGTGTCTGAAGCCTAGTGTGTCTCAGGGGTTCCAGGTCGAGGCCTCCACCTGCCTGAGCAGCGCCACGAGCGCCTTGCCCACCTGAGGAAGATTGCGGTGATAGCCGCGATCTGCGCCCATCACGATGGAGAGCGCCTCGGCGTCGAGGAGCGCCGCCCACGCCTTGCGGGCCGCGCTGCCTTCGAGCTCGGGCAGCACGACGAGGTGCGGCACCGGCGGCACGAAGGGGCTGGCGCCAGGGTGCACCATGGCCAGGCCCGACACCGCCACCCGCTCCGTCAAGCGGCGCGCGAGCTGGGCTGACGAGCCGATCGACACCACCAGCGGGGCCACACCGCCGGCGTTGTCGCGCGCCAGCTCCCAGGCGGCGAGCGCGTCTTCGAGCAGGTCGGCCTCGTCATTCGACGGCTTGCCCTGGCTGGCGCCGACGCCGCGGAAGTTGAAGCGCAGGCACTGGTAGCCGGCCTGCGAGACGGCGAAGGCGATCTCGGCGCCGACGACGTGATCCATGCCTCCGCCCTCGGCCGGCGGCGGCGGCAGCACCAGCACGCCCGGCCGTCGCTCCCCGCGGTGCGACACGCCCTCGAGCACCAGCGCATTGGCGAGGGGAATGAGGGTCGGCCGCTCGAGGAACTGGCCCTTCATCACCATGGCGGAGGCCTCATGAGCGACAAAAGGAAACGGCGGTCAGAGCAAAGCCCCGACCGCCGCACCACTTCAACCACCGCTGACTGGGCTCAGGTGCCGCAGGCCGGGCCGTCGCAGCCCGTGTTGCTGTAGTTGGTGTTCTGGTTGACGTCGATGCGGCGCGCCACGAAGGGCACTTCCACCGAGCACTCGGCCGCGTCGGTCGCCGGCTGCTCCATGCGGATGATCTGCGGGCACTGATCCTGGGCCATCGCGCCGTTGTCGACGCAGCGGTAGGTGGAGCTGATCTTCACCACGCCGGTCGAGGCCGGGTTGTACGCGTCCCACGTCACGGTGACCTGGCCGATGCGGGTCTCGATGGCGTTGCGCACCGTCTGGCCGCACGACTCGAAGTTGCTGGCGTTGCAGGCGGCGGGGCCGAGGCTGGCGACCTGACGCTCGGCGACGAAGCTGCGCTGCTCAGCGTCACCTTCGATGGCGTCTTCCACGATCACGCGGGGCGCGTCGCCCAGCTTGAACTGCGGGTTGCCGATGTCGAGGTACTGCTTGGGGCGACCGTTGGCGTCCGAGACGCCGTCCCAGATGACCCAGTTCGCGTCACGGCGGTAGTTCGACTGCGCCGTCCGCGCCTGAGGAACGCGCTTGCTGACGTAGCACTGCGCGTTGTCGACGAACACGAACCGGCTGGTGTCGTACGCCACGCGCCAGATGCGCGGCTGCCCGGTGTTGCACCCAGTAACCACGAGGACCGCCGCAACGGCGCCCAGAACCTTCACGGAATTCATTGTTTCCCCTTCGTTAGAAATTGGCCCCAACAACAGCGGCGGGGGTTTGTCGTACATGCACTGCCAAGTCAACGCCTTCGACCCGTGCAGACACGCCAGGGAGACAGGGTGTGCAAACTCTTTCGTCAGAGCTCCCGCGCCTGGAGCACCAGGAACTTCAGGTACCGGCCTTCGGGGAACTGCAGGCGCATGGGGTGATCGGGCGGCTGGTAGCGCTCCTCGACGAGGGTGAGATCGACGCCGGCGTTGAAGGCGCCCTCGCGCACCGCGTCGAGGAACATCTGCTGGGTCACCCGGGCCGAGCACGAGGCGGTCGCCAACAGCCCGCCGGGCCGCAGCAGCGCCAGGGCCTGCCGGTTGAGCGACGCGTACCCGGCCACCGCCGCCTCGACGGCCTTCTGGCTCTTCGCGAACGCGGGCGGGTCGAGCACGATGGTGTCGAACAGCCGGCCCTCTCTCTTGAACGACTCGAGGAGCTCGAAGACGTCGGCGGCGAGGAAGTCGTGGGCCGCGGGCTCCACCCCGTTCAAGGGAAAGTTCTCGCGGGCCAGGGCGATGGCGTCGGCGTCTTGATCGACCGAGAAGACGCTCCTGGCGCCGCCCATCGCCGCGTTCACCGAGAAGCCGCCCGAGAAGCAGAAGCAGTTGAGCACCTCGCGGCCCTGGCTGATGCGGCGCAGCAGGTGCCGGTTCTCGCGCTGGTCGAGGAAGAACCCGGTCTTCTGCCCCGAGTACACGTCGACGAGGAACCTCGCGCCGCGCTCCACGATGGTGAGCGGGTTCGGCGCCGGATGGCCCCACAGCACCTGGCCGTTGCCCTTCTCTTCGTCGACGTCGGCGTCGTCACGGCCCACCTCGTCACGGCCGATCACGCCCTTGAGCCCGGGCACCGCCTGCACCAGCGCCTCGACGATCAACGGGCGGTACGGCGTGAGGCCGGCGGAGTAGAGCTTGAGCACCGCCCAGCCCGCGTAGAGGTCGATCACCACGCCGGGCAGGCCGTCACCTTCCCCGTGTACCAGGCGGTACGAGTCGGTGTTGGTGAGGTCGAGCAGCTCGCGGCGGGCCTGAACGCACCGGCCGATGCGCGCGGTGAAGAAGGCGTCGTCGATCTCGGTCTGCGGGTTCAGCGTCAGCACCCGCACGGCGATGGCCGAGAACGGGTCGAAGTAGCCGCGGGCGACGAAGCGATGGCCGTCGACGAGATCGACGACGCTCCCGGCCGGCAGCCGCGGCGACGAGGCCAGGCCCTTGCGAAAGACCCAGGGGTGCCCGGCGCGGAGGTGGCGGCCGAGGCCTGGCTTGAGCTCGAGCTTGGCGAGGTGACTCACGGGGTGGCCTTTCTGGTTCGCCGGGCGCGGCCGATGGCGTCGGCGACCTCGCCGAAGCCCTTCCCTTCGCGCGCGCGGGTGACGAACTTCGGTGGGTGCTCGAGCTCGACGTCCTTCACGTTGGCGACGCCGATCGAGAGCGGGAAGGCCTGGAACAGGGGCTGATCGTTGAACGAGTCGCCGACATACACGTAACGCCGCTCGTTGGCGCGCAGCGACGTCTTCCACTCCTCGCGCAGGAACGACTCGACCGCGGTGCGCTTGTCGAAGGGGCCCAGCCAGCAGTTGACGTGCACCGACGAGCGCACGGCGGTGACGCCGCGCTTGCGCAAGAACGCCTCGAGCCGCCCGGCGCCCTCGGGCCCCAGCGACGCCTCTTCGGCGTAGTCGATGGCGAGGTCGACCTCGGTGGCCACGCTGTCCATCGAGAGCTGGGCGCCCGGGACGTGCTCGAGCGCCGCGTTGACGTGCCGGGTGAGCGCGAGCCGGTTGGCCAGCCGCACCCGCGAAGGCTCGGCGTAGACCTTGTGCAGCCGGCCCTTCCTGCGCACGAAGGCCAGGCCGCCGTTCTCGACGATGACGCCGGCCACGGGCAGCTGCCGCGCCCAGCACTCGCCCCACCCCGACGGCCGGCCGCTCACCAGCACGACCTGAACGCCGTGCGCGGCGAGCCACTCGAGGGCCCGCACCGTCGCCGAGGGGAGGAGGCCGTGGGTGGTCAGCGTTCCGTCGACGTCGGTGAACACGGCGCGAACCTGAGCGAGGTTCGCCTGGGCGAGGGGCAGCACGCCGCCCTCATTACGCCGACAGGTTCGCCATGATCACCAGAAACTGCTCGACCTCGGCGCGCACCGTCGCGGGCGTCGGCGCCGCCTTGCGGAGCTTGCGCAGGTAGCCGTCGAACTCGCCGTTGCGGCCGTACATCGTCTGGGCCAGCCCCACCGCCTCGACGAAGGCCTGGTGACAGTCGCCGTCGTCGCTGGCGTTGCTGGCGCGCTCGAGGGTGACGCCCATGGTGGCGAGCACCTCTTGATCGTGCTGCACCAGCAGCTCGCGTTGGTTGATGTCCTCGAAGCCGTCGCAGAACTCGACGAACGGCTCGAGCACCGAGAGCAGCTCGAGCTTGCCCAGCGTGGGTGAGTTGATCGCCTTGAGGCGGGTGCGGAACTCGAGAATGACCTTCTTGTCTTGCGCGCGGAGGGCGCGCCAGGCGGCCGTGCGCCCGAAGGCGTTGAGCTCCTTCTCGATCTGGTTGGCGTTCCACTCGACGTCTTCAGGGGCGGCCTCGGACACCTTGTGAATACGGGTGCGCATGAGGCGCCGCAGGTCGGCGGTGGTGCTGCGCACCACCAGGGTCGCGGCGAGCTCTTCGTCGTAGCCGGGGTCGACCTCGCGGCGGCGGCAGTCGCCCAGCTGCTGCGCCACCTCGAACACCAGCGCGCCGATGCGGTCGCGGAACCGGTAGCGGAAGCTCTGCAGCTCCGAGATGAGGTTCCACCGGTCGCCCACCACCGACGGGTCTCGCACCCGCATGCCGAAGGCCGAGACCTCGCTCCGCAGCTCTGCCGAGCCCAGCTTCAGCACGCTCTCGATGGCCACGTGCTTCGGCTCGACCTCGAGCTCGGCTTCGGGGAACTGCGTGGCCAGCTCGCTCAAGAGCGCGTTGACGTCGGCGATGGTGGAGCCGACGACGGGCGCCAGCTCTTCCCAGAGGGAGAGATCGGCCGAGTCCTCGATGGGCGCGTCTTCGTACTTGATGAGCTCGAGGTCTCCGAGCTTGTCGATCGCGCGCGCGCCCGCTTCGAGCACCTTCGACAGGCGGCCGGCAAACGACTGATCTGCCTCGAGGGCGAGCAGGGCACCAAGACGAGGGGGGAGCAGCCGTTCCACAGCGCGCCCACCATAGATCGAACGTCCCCCGCCGCTAAGAACCGTGATGAGGTACCCCCGGCATGATGCGCGTTCGCGTGTTCTCTGATGGACAAGCGCTCTCGGGCGGAGAAGCGCTCCTCGACACCCCCGGCCCCAAGTGGGTCGACGTTCAAGACGCCGATGAGCCGACCATGGCGCGCCTGGCGGAGCGCTACGGCCTGCACCGCCTCGCCATCGAAGACTGCCTGCACCTGGACCAGCGGCCCAAGCTCGAGGAGTACCCCGGGCACCTCTTCATCGTGCTGCAGGGCTTCTCGCTCCCAGAAGCGGGCCTCGCCGACGTGACGATGCACGAGCTGCACTTCTTCCTCGGGCCCGACTGGCTCATCACGGTGCACGAGCACGCGCACCACGCGCTCGAGCTGGTGCACAAGCGGCTCGACGCCGACCCTGCCGGGAGCCTCGGCCGGGGCGTGGACTTCGTGGCCTACCTGGCGGCCGACGCGCAGGTCGACCTCGCCTTCCCGGTGATGGAGGCCTTCACCGACGCCATCGATGAGCTCGAGGATCAGATCTTCGAGGCGCCGACGAAGGCGCTGCTCCAGCGCATCTTCACCCTCAAGCGCACCCTGGTGCTGGTGCGGAAGGTGATGTCACCGCAGCGCGACGTGGTGGGCCTGCTCGCCCGCCGCGGCATGGCCGGGGTGGCGGACAAGACGACGCTCTACTTCCGCGACGTCTACGACCACCTGGTGCGCATCTACGAGCAGATCGACACCAACCGCGATCTGCTGGGCAACGCGATGGACGCCTGGCTGTCGGTGATGGCGAACCGCACCAACGACGTCACCAAGCAGCTCACCATCCTCGCGAGCATCTTCCTGCCGCTGTCGTTCATCGTGGGCTTCTTCGGGCAGAACTTCGAGCCGCTGGGGCAGCCCCCGTTCTTCGTGGCGATGTTGACGCTGATGGTGCTCGTCCCGGCGGGGATGATCGCGTGGTTCAAGCACAAGGACTGGTGGTGACATGAAGACGCTCACGCTCGCAGACGGCCGGGCCTACGCCTTTCACGAGGTCGGCGAGGGCACGCCGCTGCTGCTGCTCCACGGGTTTCCGCTCTCGTCGGAGTCGTTCTGGCCGCAACTCGAGGCGCCGCCGAAGGGGTTCCGCCTCATCGTGCCCGACCACCGGGGCTTCGGCGCCAGCGCGCAGGGGCCCGGGCCCTCGACGATGGAGGCGCTGGCCAGCGACGCGCTCGCCCTGCTCGACGCGCTCGACGTCTCGGCGGCGGTGGTGGGCGGCGTCTCGATGGGCGGCTACGCCTCGATGGCCCTGGCGCGGCTCGACCCCGGCCGCGTGCGCGGGCTGGTGCTGATCGACACCCAGGCGACGGCTGACGACGAGGCGGGCCGGGCCCGGCGGGAAGCGGTCGCGGTCGACGTCACCCAGCACGGCGTCGGCGGGCTGGTGGCGGGCATGATCCCCAGGCTCCTGGCGGCGGGAACGAGCGAGGCCGTGCGCACGCGGGTCGAGGCGTTGATGCTCCGTCAGGCGCCGGCAGCCGTCGCGGCGGCCTCGCGCGGCATGGCCCTGCGTTCAGACTCGAAGGACCTGCTCGCGCGCTTCTCGGGGCCCACCCTGGTGATCGTCGGAGCGCACGACGCGATCACCCCGCTCCCGAAGGCGAAAGAGATGGCGGACGTGGTGAGCGGCGCCCAGCTCGAGCTCGTCGCCGAGGCAGGTCACCTGAGCAACCTCGAGCAGCCGGGCGCGTTCAAGCGGCTGTTGGAGCAGTTCGCGACCCGGTTCTGACCGGGGGCTCAGCTCACGGCTGGCAGACGACCGTCTCGCCGCTCACCATGCAGGTGCGGCAGGTGTTGGTCTTCTTCAGCGAGCCGTCGATGCACTCGAGGGTGCCCTTGCCGTCGGCGGTGCACAGGCCCTTGCGCTCGGCCGACGAGGCGCAGGCGTCGTTCTCGACGTTGCCCGTCATGTCGCACTTGACGACTTCACCCTCGCGCTTGCAGCCGTTGGTGCCCTTGCAGGGCAGCTGCACCCACTTGCCGACCTTGCACTCGAGCGCCGCGCTGCTGCTCTCGCAGAGGAAGCCGGTGACGTTGCAGGAGTCGCCCGCCTTGGGCGTGCCGCAGCCCACGGCAAAGAGGCTGGAGAAGATCGTGGAGGCGAGCAGGAAGTGGCGCATGGAGAGGGGTTCAGACGAGTGAGAGGGCGGCCCTTTGAAGCGCGCGCACTGTCGGCCCCTGCGCCGAGCGCGTCAAGCAAGAACCTCTGACCAGAAGCGGCGGAAGTTGTGCCCGAGCACCTTCTCGACGACGCGCACCGGCATGCCGCGGTCGAGGAGCGTCTGGGTGAGCTTCTTGAGGTCGCGCACGTCGCGCATGCCCTGCGGGAGCGGCACCATGCCGTCGAAGTCGCTCCCGAGCGCGACGCCGTCTTCGCCCATCACCGAGAGCGAGTGCTCGATGTGCCGGGCCACGTCGGCGAAGGCCCGCCCGCCGACGTACTGCGGCGCGAAGATGACGCCCACCACGCCGCCTCTGTCAGCGATGGCCTTCAGCGTCGGGTCGTCGAGGTTGCGCCAGAGCTTCGTCGCGCCCTGCACGCCCGCGTGACTGCAGAAGGGGCGAAGGGAGCGGTGCTCCAGCAGCTCGGGGAGCATCGAAGGTGACGCGTGCGCGACGTCGATCACCATGCGCGAGGCGGCCATGGCGTCGAGCACCTCACGGCCCAGCGGCGTCAGGGGCCGGTTGCCCATCAGCGGCGTCGAGGTACCGCCGAGCTCGTTGTTCGACAGGTGGGTGAGCGACATGAACCGCACGCCGCGGCGCGCGAGCTCGGCGACGCGGTCGACCTGCCCTTCGATGGCGTGCGCGCCTTCGATGCCAAGGACGGCCGAGAGCCTCCCCTGCTCGAGGTTCGAGGTGAGGCCGGCGCTGGTGCCGGTGATGGCTGCCAGGTCGTTCGAGGCCGCGCAGAACGACTCGAGGCGATCGAGCTGGAAGACGCAGCGGCGCCACTCCGAAGCGCGCGCCTCGGCGGGCCAGCCCTCTTTGAGCATGAGCAGCGGGAAGCCATCGATGACGGGGAGCCCGCGCGTCACCACGGTGAAGGCCTGAATCTTCACGCCGGCCTCGCGCAGGCGGGGGAAGTCGACGTGCCCCTTCTCGGAGGCCACGTTGAGATCGCGGTTCCACATCAACGAGTCGGCGTGGCCGTCGGCGACGGGGACCCGGCGGTGGAGCTCGTCGAGGTCGATCACGGCGCGCTCCGGTGGCGCACGTGCACGAGGCCGTCGGGGGTCGCCTTCGAGAGCGCCTGGCCGGCGGCGGCGTCGTCGCGCAGCACGAAGGAGGCCCAGGCGGTGACGGTGCGCTGGGCGATGCTCCGGCCGACGGCGTTGTCGAGGTAGGTGAAGGCGCCGCCGTCGGGGTCGCGCAGGCCGTCGCCGCAGCCCGGAAGGTAGGCGCCGCCGAGCCCCGCGATGTCTGAGAACGTCCAATGGCCGGCGTTCTCGACCTCGACGAGCCACGTCGGGCGCTGCGTCCTGGTGAAGTTGTCTCGAATGAACTCGTTGCCGAGGAATGAGATGGAGTTGTCTTCGATTGCGAGCAGGAAGCTGAGCGGCCGACTGATCTGTGCGAGCGCGCCGCCGTTCAAGATGGGGCTGTCGGCGGGCGCGGCGATGAGCAGCCCTGCACGAACGCGCGCGTCACGCTCGACGACCCTGGCGGTGGTGACGGCGCCGAAGCTGTGCCCGAAGGCGGCGATGCGGTTGGGGTCGATGGTGAGGGGAGCGCCGGGCGCCACCATGGCGTCGATGACGCCCGAGAGATCTGCGGCGCGCACCGAGAGGAAGGCGTTGGTGAGCGGAGCGGTGGCGTCGAAGCGCGTGTTCTCGACGTGATCGGGAGCGGCCACCACGAAGCCGTGACTGGCGAGCCGCTCCGCGACGCCGTGCAGGCTGAATCGAAAACACTCGGTGCAATGAGAGAACACGAGCAGTGGAAACGGAGCTCCGTCGGCGACGGGCGCGTCACGGGTCGAGTGCGCGAGCCGGGGTGTACAGGCTTCTGGAGCCTGGGCAATCCAACCGGCCAGCTGCGTTCGTCGCGCGCCGTCTTCGAAGTCCTCGAGCGGGAAGGCAGCGGTGGGGCCGGTGGCCGGGTACCAGAGCTCGACTGGGAGCACGCGGCCTCCATCGGCGACGGTGACGGTGAGGTGCCGACTGCCGACCGCGAAGCGCCCGGGCACGGCGTACGGGTCGACGCCCGCGTCCATCTGGGTTCCGCCGACACAGGCGAAAACGAGGGGACAGAGGAGAAGGAGGCGCATCAGGGCGTGCACCCTATTCCACCAGACCCGCGTCGGGGGCACCACGGCCTCGAGCCGCCTGGCCGCACAGGACGACCTGGGTCATCAGTTGTTGGTCGACCAGTGCTGGAGCGACACCAACGGCATGGGGAGCGACCTCGACGAGTACCTCTGGCTCGATGGGAGACCGGTGGTGGCCTTTCGTGGCAGAGTCAACGGCATGGGCGTGCACGTCACTGAGCAGCTCCAATCGCCGCCGAGCATGACGTGCAATCGGCAAGACGAGGCCGGCGGCGACGTGCACTGCGGTGCGTTGGGTGCAGTTCCCGATTCGCAGTTCCCGAGGGAAATCGATCACCTGTGGTCCCGCTCATGACGGGG
>JACSRE010000352.1 GCA_014879945.1 Myxococcus sp. | reverse complement strand
CGACGTCGACGAGTGCCTCACCAACAACGGCGGCTGCGCCAGCGTCGCCTCGGGCGGCGTCTGCACCAACACCCCGGGCTCGCGCACCTGCGCCTGCGCGATGGGCTACTCCGGCTCCGGCTTCTCGTGCGCCGACGTCAACGAGTGCCTCACCAACAGCGGCGGCTGCGCCAGCGTCGCCTCGGGCGGCGTGTGCACCAACACCATCGGCTCGCGCACCTGCGCCTGCGCGTCGGGGTACACCGGCAACGGGCTGACCTGCGCCGACGTCGACGAGTGCCTCACCAACAACGGCGGCTGCAGCGTGAACGCCACCTGCACCAACACCCCCGGCTCCCGCACCTGCGCCTGCAACGCGGGCTACCTCGGCAACGGCCTCACCTGCACGGCGCGCCCGGGCGGAGAGACGTGTGAGGTGGCGACGGTGGTGACGAGCGGCCAGACGGTGGTGTCGGCCTTCACGGGCGCGGCGTCAAACTACTCGGGCTTCGGCGTCGGGAGCGTCTGTGAGGTCTCGAACCGGCCCGACCTCGTCTTCCAGGCGAACCTGCTGCCCGGCCAGCGAGGAAGGTTCACGGCAGCGGGCGGCAGCGCGCCCCGGCTCGACGTCGTCGCGGGGCCTGCCTCGAACTGCAACCTCAACCCCCGCGTCTGCCAGATGGGCGCCACCAACACCAACACCGTGGGGAGCTTCATGAACGGCACCATGGGCACGGTGCCGGTCTTCGCCATCGTAGGCTCGGGCGGGTCTCCCGATGACTTCACGGTGTCGTACCAGACGAGCTCGCCGATCGCCGGCGACGTGTGCTCGACCGCCACCACCACCCTGGTCAACGGCACCCTGACGGCGCAGTCGCTCACCGGCTTCGAGCACGACTACGAGTGCCGGTACCTCTCGACGCCGGGTCCCGATCGCGTCTACCGGGTGGTGGTGGACCCGATGTCGAAGCTCGACCTCACGGCGACGCCCACGGCGAGCCTGGGCCTGGTGCTGAACCTCATCGAGGGCCCCGCCTCCGCGTGCGACTCGCCCAACCGGGTGTGCCTCGGCGGCGGCGCCTTCTCCGGGTCGGCCGGCGCGGTCCGCACCGCGGCCCACACCAACAACACCTCGAGCTCGCGCGAGCTGTTCGTGGTGGTGGGCCAGAGTGGCTCCGGTACCGGCACCTTCTCGCTCACCACCAACCTCGCCCCGCTAGGGCCCGATGAGGTGTGCACCACCGCGACGACGGTGTTGGCGGTCGGCTCGACGCTGACGAACCAGTCGCTCACCGGCTTTGGGCCCGACTACCCCTGCCTCTCGACGTCCACCATCACCAACGACCGGGTGTACCTCGCGACCGTTCCAGCGATGAGCCAGCTGGTGGTGGTGATGACGCCACCCGCGGGGATGACGCCGACCCTGGGTGCCATCAATGGGCCTGCGGCGGTGTGCGACTCGCAGTCGCAGGTCTGCCTGCGGGCGCAAGAGGTCGGTGGCGCGGGGCTGCCCTCGACCCTTCGGGTGAACAACGGCGCGATGGCGCCGCGCGATGTCTTCGTGGTGGCAGGGGCCACCGCGGGCGCGACGTCTGGCGCGTTCACGCTCAGCGCGAGCACCACCAGCCTGCCGGCCGGCGAGACCTGCGATGGCCCGGCGTCACTCGCTGCCGGAACGCTGACCTCAGAGCTCATGGCCGGCTTCAGCCTCGACTACCCCATCAGCTCCAGCCGTACGGGCTGCAGGGCCACCTTCTCGTCTCCCGACCGGGTGTACCAGGCGACGGTTCCGGCGGGGCAGACGTTGACGGTGACCGCGACCTCGGCCGACGACCTCATCTTGAACCTCATCCCCGCGCCGGCGGCCTCGTGCAGCAACACCACGGTGGCGTGCCTGGCCTCGGCGGACGCGACGTTCAGCAACCAGGCCGAGACGCTCACCTGGGTGAACGGCAGCGGGAGCCAGCAGACGGTGTTCCTCGTCGTCTCGTCGTTCGGCGGCACCGCGCCGTTCACGATGACCACCACGATTCAGTAGGCGCACGCAGCACGGGAGCGCGCGCGGCGTGCGTCGGAGGCGACCGTCAGCGCTCTGCCCGCGCCTCGAGCGCGTCGGCGAAGAAGCTCGAGTGCGCAGCCAGCGTACGCACCATGCCCTCGACGTCGCGCTTGGCGTCGGCCGAGAGCTTCGAGAAGGGCAGCACGTGCTCGTCGGGCACGTACCGGAAGGTGAAGTTGACGCGGCGGGTGTCGAAGTCGGCGACGTTCACCTTGAAGTGGTGACCGCCTTTGGTGTCCACGCGCTGCACCCGGTGGAAGGTGCGCTTCTTCCACTGGTCGCCGCCGAAGATCTGCAGGCTGCCGTCATCGAGCCACTGCTGCTCCACCACGCCGTCGCGGTCGCCCGGCTTCGACGAGGTGACGAACTGGAACAGCGCGCGCTCGCCGAGCGAGAGCGAAGCCACCGGGCCGGGCTCGAAGTCTTTGTGCTCGCCCACGCGCGCGGTGTCGACCCACTTCCCGTCGACCCGCTTGGAGCCGTAGAAGTTCACCAGGCAGGTGTTGAGGTGCCAGCCCTGGGGCATGTCGTCGCCGCGGAACATGCCGCGCGCCCGCGCCTCGACCTCTTTGACGAGCGTCGCCAACACGCGGGGAAAGGGCTCGGCGGCGACGCAGCGGTCGAGCAACCCGTGCGGCGGCCGGTAGTAATCGAGGCAGGCGAACTGCCAGTTGCCCAGCCAGTACACGGGGCGCAGCAACTGGCGCTGGGTCTCGCCCTCGGGCAGCGGGCGGAAGTCCGAGAAGCGGTTCTCCCACAGCGGGTGCAGCGTCGAGAGCCACGACAGCACGTCGCGCCGCGCGTCACGCGAGAGGAAGCCGGCGTCGTAGTGCAGGCCGGTGCTCGCGCCTCGTCCGGGCTTCTTCGACCGCAGCGGCCAACGGGTGCGCACGAGGCCGTCCCTACGCTCCGGGTGAGCGACAGTCGACGGACTTTCGCCGCGCTGCGCCGAGCCGGTGGTGAGCCTTGCGACCTGCTCGGGACTCAGGTGCGTCGCGGCACCGGCGCCGGGTCGACTGGTGCTCTACCTCGGTGAGCGTCGGAGCAGGCGCGAACCGTTGTTTGCGCGGCCGCCGACTGGTGCCCCCGCACGGTGCGCGTCGGCATGGGCGCGGGCGGTTCCCGTGTGCACCAGCGACGATGGTGCCGACGAGCCGTGGCTGGTCTGTCCGCCGATTGGTGCTCCCGCGCGGTGAGCGTCGGAGCAGGCGGGGCGGTGGCGGCCGACGAGCCGTTGTTTGCGCGGCCGCCGACTGGTGCTCCCGCGGGGGGAGCGTCGGAGCAGGCGCGGCGGTGGCGGCCGACGAGCCGTTGTTTGCGCGGCCGCCGACTGGTGCTCCCGCACATTGGCGGCCGACGAGCCGTGGCTCAGAGTCCGACTGGTACTCGAGCTCGGTGAGCGTCGGCGCGGGTGCGGGCGCTACCCGCCCGGAGCGGCGGCGGTGCCGGCCGATGACGCGTGGCTTGCCTGGCCCCCGAAGTCGATGAGCACGTTGAAGCAGCGCGCGCGGGCGCGGGCAGGGAAGGGCGCGGCCCGCTCCACGACGCAGGAGCGCGCCGCCTCGTCGAGCGCCGCGAGGCCCGACGGGGTCACCACCACGCGCTCGGCCTGCGCGGCAGCGGTGACGCAGAACGAGAGCGGCACGCGGCCCTGTTGACGAAAGCGACGGGCCTGCGCCGGGTAGCAGGCCGTCGCGGCGGCCGCGAGGCGCGCGTGGAGCTCGCGGGTCAGCTCGACGTCCGCCGCGGTGTCTCGGACGCCCAGCTCGGTGTCGCCCGCTCGGTCCGACGGGCTCGCGCCGCCGGCGGAGGCGCCTGGCGCTGCCGGCAGACCATCACCACCGCCAGGCGCGCGCCGGCCTCCCGTCGCATCGCCCGGGCCCACCGCCGTGGCGTCCGAGGCGAGCTCCGGAGCGGCCAGGCCAGCCGCCGCTGCCGTCGGGCGCAGCGCCGTGGCTGGCAGGGGCTGCGACGCGTCACCCGGGCCCACCGCCGCTGCCGTCGGGCGCAGCGCCGTGGCTGGCAAGGCCTGCGACGCGTCACCCGGGCCCACCGCCGCTGCCGTCGGGCGCAACGTCGTGGCTGGCAAGGCCTGCGACGCGTCACCCGGGCCCACCGCCGCTCCCGTCGGAAGCGGCGCCGTGGTGAGCGACGCGAGCTCGGAGGCACCCGCGCCCACCGCCGGCGCCGGCGGACGCGCCGCCAGGTCGGGCACCGCGTCACGCGGGCCCACCGCCGATGCCGGCGCGCGCGCGTCGACGGGCTCCTGGCCGCTGCCGCTCAGTGGGCCCTCTGCGCCAGCCGGGGGAGGGCGCGACCCGGTGGAGGCGCGGCCGGGGAGACCGACGGTCCCCGGCGCGCGGCCAGCGGGCGACGGGGGCGCGGTGTCGTCGGGCTCCGCGCGCGCGGCGGGCGATCGACCGGCGCCGCCTGCGCGGGGCAGCAGCGCTCCGATGCGCAGCACCTCGGCGGCGCGCGGTCTCGCCGGCGCCTCGCGCGAAGACGACGCCGTTCCGAGGGTCAGCACCAGCGCCGCCGCCACCCCGCCGTGCACCAGCAGCGACGCGCCGACGGCCGCGGGCCACGAGCGCGTCACGCGGGCCACCGCGGCTGAAAGGCGTGCTCGCCGGTCTGCTCCATGGTGATGCCATACACCTCGCTGAGCCGCGCTGTCGAAAGCACCTCGCGCGCGGGCCCCTGCGCCACCACTCGACCGGCAGAGAGCAGCGCGACGTGCGTCGCGAAGCGCGAGGCCAACGACACGTCGTGCAGCACGGCCATCACCCCCAGCGCGTCCGACACCCGCTGCCGCACCAGGTGGAGCGTCTCGACCTGGTGCCGCACGTCGAGGAAGGCGGTGGGCTCGTCGAGCACCAACAAGGGCGCGGCCTGGGCGAGCGCGCGCGCGAGGAAGACGCGGCGGCGCTCTCCACCCGAGAGCGCCGAGACGGGCCGGTCGGCCAGGGCAACCACGTCGAAGGCGGCGAGCGCGTCGCGGGCCAGCTGCTCGTCGCGCGCGCTGGTGAGGCCGAGCGGGCCCAGGTGTGGGGCGCGGCCCATCAGCGCCACCTCGAGCGCGGTGAAGGCGAGCCCCTCGGGTGCTTGCTGAGGCACCCAGGCCACCCGCGTCGCGAGCGCGGCCGGCGCCGCCGTCGAGGGGAGGTCGCCCACGGTGACGCGGCCCTGCTCCGGAGCGAGCAGGCCCGCCGCCACCCTGGCCAGCGTTGTCTTGCCCGCCCCGTTGGGCCCCAGCACCGCCCACGCCTGGCCCGCGCGCACCTCGAGCGAGACGTCGTGGAGCACCGGGCCCGCGCCGTAGCCGACGGTGACGCCCTCGAGCGTGGTGAGCGGCCGCGTCACTGCTGCTTCGCCAGCGCGTCCTTCACCTGCGCGTGGAGCCCGTTCACCTCGGCGAGGAAAGACGCCTCGGCGCCGTGCTGCGCGACGCGGTCTTGCAGGCTGCGCAGGGGCAGCTGGAACTTCCGCGCCTGCGCTTCATCGTGGAGCAGGCTCAGGTCCTGCTTGAGAGTGCGCAGCGCGCGCTCGCCGGCGCTCAACTTCGAGTCGACGACCTTCGGCGTGGGCGGGGCGCCCTTGCGGGGCTCCTTCCCCAGCGCGGCGAGGTCGTCGGGCTCCACCGGCGGCGGCGGCGGGTCGGCCGTCAGCTTCACCTCGCGGGAGCGCTCCGGGCCCACCGGCGTGGGCACCACCACCGGCTGAGTGTCGGCGTCCTGCGAGATGCGCTCGGCGCGCAGCTTCTCCGAGAACACGTCCCACGCGATGTAGCCACCGACGGCGGCGATGGCGAGCACCGGGAGCGCCAGCCAGACCAGCACGGAGCTGCCCGACTTGCGTGGCGCGGCCTCCGCCGGCGTCTCGTCGGGCGTCTTGAGGGGCGAGGGCTCGGGGCTCTCGAGCGGCGTCGCCCTGGCCGTGGACTTCCTCGCGGCGCTCCTGGGGGCCTTGAGGCCCGAGTTGGTGGTGCGCGCCTGCGCCTTGCGCAGCGGGTCGCTCTTGGAGACGGGCGCGGACGAGGGGCGCGAGGAGCGGGTCTCGGGCAGGGTGCGCGCGCGGGCGTCGGACTGCTCCGAGAGCCCGTCGTCGAGCACGATGCTGGCCTGCGGGGCCTCGGGCGCCGGCAGCTGCTCCGTCAGCCGGGCCTCTGACGCCACCACGATGCTGGGCAGCGTCGAGGGGTCTTCGGCGCGGGGCCGCTTCTCGGCGGGCCCCGAGGGCGCCTTGCGGGTCGGCTGGAACGAGAGGGCCTGCACCTGCCCCACCGGGTCGGCGGCCTTCACCTCGGGCGCCGTCACCCGCGCCTGGGGAATCTCGTCGAGCGTCAGGGCTGGCGGCGGCCCAGGCTCTCGCGTGGGGCTGCGCGCGGCCGGCTCGAGCGTCACCTCGTCGGGCGGCGGGAGCGCCTCGTTCAGCGAGCGCGCCTGCTGGGTCAGCTCGGCCAGCAGCTTCCGCTCGCCCTGGTACTCGGTCGCGAACGCCTCGGTCATGAAGCGCGTCGCCGTCTCGGGGCCGGCCGAGGGGTCGATCTCGAGCAGAATCGTCAGCAGCCGCCCGCGCAGCTCCTCGGCCGTCTGGAAGCGCTGGGCCGGGTCGACGGCGAGGGCCTTCATCACCGCGTCGCTCAGCGCTGGCGGGCACAGCGGCTCGACGGCGCTCAGCGGGGCGAGCTTCGGGTTCGCCACCGCCGCCATCAGCTCCCCGGGCGCGACGCCGTCGAAGGGGCTCTTGCCGGCGATGAGCTCGTACAGGCACAGGCCCACCGCGTAGAGGTCGGAGCGCCGGTCGGCCTTCTGGTGCCGCGCCTGCTCGGGCGACATGTAGAGGAACTTGCCCAGCACGATGCTCGGGTGCGTGTGCGTCGCCGACATCGTCGACTTGGCGAGGCCGAAGTCGATGACCTTCACCTCGCCTTCGTACGAGATGAGGATGTTCTGCGGGCTGACGTCGCGGTGCACCAGGTTCAGCTCTTTGCCCTCGTCGCCCTTCTTGCGGTGGGCGTAGGCCAGCGCGTCGAGCAGCCGGGTCGCCACGTACAAGATGAACGAGAGGGGGAGCGTCAGCGCGCGCTCCTGGGCCCGGGCCACCACGCGGCGCAGGTCTTTGCCGTCGATGAACTCGAGCGCGATGTACGGCGCGCCTTCGTGCAGGCCCATGTCGAGCACCTGCGCGATGTTGCCGTGCGACAGCTTCACCAGAATGCGCGCCTCGTCGACGAAGCGGTCGACGAAGTCCCGGTCTTGCGCGAGGTGCGGCAGGATCTTCTTGATGACGCACAGCTTCTCAAAGCCCTGCGCGCCCTCGAGCCGGGCCAGGAAGACCTCACCCATGCCGCCCGTCGAGAGCGGCATCAACAACGTGTAGCGCCCAAACCGTTGAGGCTTGAACGGCCGCAGGCGCTCTTTGGGGGCTCCCTGACTCATGATGATTGGGGTGCGCGCATTGAACACCAGCGACCCGCGCGGCACCACCGAAGGTTATCGGTCGGTTGGCCCGGGGGTTGCCTTCGCGGGCGCGCGCTCACGCCCAGCGCACGTGGAAGCGGCCGCCCTCGGCGTCGTTGGCGATCAACCGCACCTGCACGTCCTTCGCGCCGGCCAGCTCGAGGCCGCGGCCGAGGAGCCCCAGGTACCACCCCGGGCGCGACACCACGTTGCACCACAGCTCGGCTTCGGTGGGCCCCAGCCGGGTCAGCCTCGTCTCTGAGAAGTTGTTGCCGGTGCGGAACTTGTTGCTGAGGCGCTCGAGCGTGCGCCAGGGCCCGATGATGCGCAGCCCCGCCACCATCGCGCGGCCGATCATCGTCTCCTGGTACGCGTCCATGAAGCGGCGGCCGACCGCCTCGGCCTGCGCCTCACTGGGCTCCGAGGGCGCCACCATCGTTCCGGCCCAGTCGAGCGCCGCGAGGAACTGCTCGAGCGGGTAGGCGGGCCGCAGCGGGCGGTCGACGTCCACGCCGCACGCGCGCAGCTGCTGGCGGGCCTGCTCGTTCAGGGGACCGAGCCCACGAATGAGGCCCTCCACCGTCTGGGCGAAGATGAGCTTCTCGGTCATGGTGCGCGCCGCGACATCTGGTCGCCATTCTCTCAGGAGCGACACGCCATGACCAACCCAACGATGCTGGTGACGGGCGCCACCGACGGAATCGGCCTCCAGACGGCGCTGCAGCTCGCCCAGGGCGGCGCGCGGGTGCTGGTGCACGGGCGCAGCGAGGCCAGGGCCGTCGACGCGGTGAAGCGGCTCGGCGCGGCGGGCGTCAAGGGCGCGGTGCCGGTGTGGGCCGACCTGAGCGTGATGGCGCAGGTCACCGGCCTCGCCGAGCAGGTACGGCGGCACACCGACGCGCTCGACGTGCTCGTCAACAACGCCGGCGTCTTCATGACGGAAGACGAGCGCACCGCCGACGGGTTCGAGCTGACCTTCGCCGTCAACCACTTCGCCCCGGTGCTGCTGACGCACGCGCTGCTGGGCGCGCTCGAGCAGGCGCCGGCCGCGCGCGTCGTCAACGTGTCCTCCGTCGCGCACGCGCGCGGCCAGGTGACGGTGGCCGACCTGCCGGTGCCCCGGGCCTTCGACGGCTACGGCGTCTACGGGGCCTCGAAGCTGCTCAACGTGCTCTTCACCCACGCCCTGGCCCGGCGCCTGGCGGCGAGGGGGAGCCGGGTGGTGACGTTCGCCCTGCACCCCGGCGTCATCACCACCAAGCTGCTCGAGAAGGGCTTCGGCATGGCGGGCGCGAGCGTCGAGTCGGGCGCGCGCACCAGCGTCTTCTGCGCCACCTCGCCGCGGGTCGGCGCCTCGGGCAGCTACTACTCCGACGCGCGCGAGGTGCCCTGCGCGCCGCACGCCAACGACCCGGCGCTCGAAGCGGCCGTCTACGAGAAGAGCTGCCAGCTGGTCGGCTGCGCGCCGCTGTAAAGGAGCACGCGCGCGCATTGACGGGCTGACGCGTTCAGCTACAGGGCCCGCATGGGACTCTCCATCGGAATCGTGGGCCTGCCGAACGTGGGCAAGTCGACCCTCTTCAACGCGGTGTCGAACGCCGGCGCGCTCGCCGCCAACTACCCCTTCGCCACCATCGAGCCCAACGTGGGCGTGGTGCCGGTGCCCGACGACCGCCTCGACCAGCTCGCGGCCCTCGCCAAGCCCGAGAAGGTGCTGCCCACCTCGCTCGAGTTCGTCGACATCGCCGGCCTGGTGCGCGGCGCCTCGAAGGGTGAAGGCCTGGGCAACCAGTTCCTCGCCAACATCAGGCAGGTGGACGCGGTGCTGTACGTGCTGCGCTGCTTCGTCGACGACAACGTCACCCACGTCGAGGGCAGCGTGAACCCCGGCCGCGACAAGGACACCGTCGACACCGAGCTCTGCCTGAAGGACCTCGAGACGGTCGAGAAGCGCCGCGAGAAGACCCAGCGCAGCTCGAAGTCGCCCGGCAAAGAGGGTGAGCTGGCGAAGCTCGAGCTCGCGGTGCTCGACAAGCTCAAGGCCAAGCTCGACGACGCGCTGCCGGTGCGCGCGCACGGGCTGTCGGCCGACGAGCTCGAGCTGGTGCGGGAGCTCTTCCTGCTGACCTCGAAGCCGGTGCTGTACATCGCCAACGTCGCCGAGGCGCAGCTGGCGAAGGCCGACAGCGACCCGCTGGTGCAGCAGGTGAAGGAGATCGCCGCGAAGGAGGGCGCCGAGGTGGTGGTGCTCGCCGCCGCGCTCGAGGCCGAGATTCAGCAGCTGCCCGAGGCCGAGCGCCCGGCCTTCCTCGAGGCCGCGGGCCTCACCGAGCCGGGCCTCAACAAGGTGGTGCGCGCCGGCTACAAGCTGCTGGGCCTGCAGACCTACTTCACGGTGGGCCCCAAAGAGGTGCGCGCCTGGACGATTCACAAGGGCTGGAAGGCACCGCAGGCCGCCGGCGTCATTCACACCGACTTCGAGAAGGGCTTCATCAAGGCCGAGGTCATCAGCTGGAAGGACCTGATCAGCTTCGGCAGCGAGGCGGCGGCCCGCGAGAAGGGCATGCTCCGCATCGAGGGCAAGGAGTACGTCGTGCAAGACGGCGACTGCATGCACTTCCGCTTCAACGTCTGACAGGATTGAGGGCAGGTCGCCGGCATGCCGCTCAAGCTCACCTTCACCTCGCGGGCGCACCTCTGGGCCGAGGTGGTGATGTCGCGCGGTGACCGCGTCTTCGTCGCGAGCGACGAGCCGCTGGTGGTGGGCGCGCAGACCGGCCTGTCCATCGAGGCGCCCGAGCTGCCGATGGCCATCACCTGCGTGGTGACGGTGCAGGGCGTTCGGCCGGCGATGACGGGCCTGCGCGGCGGGTACTGGGTGAAGGTCGACGAGGCCACCGTGGCCCGCCTGCAGTCGCTCATCGGCGCCAACGCGAAGGACGCGGAGCCGCAGCGGGTGGCCGGGCGCACCGAGCCGCGCGTCGACTGCGACTTCCCGGCCCGCCTCACCGCGCCGCACGGCGTCGCCGACTGCGCCGTGAAGTCCATCTCACCCCACGGGCTGACGTTGAAGGCGGCGGTCACCACCAGCCCCGGCAAGGTGCTCGGCCTGACGGTGACGCTGCCCGACGGCGACGCGAACCTCTCGGGCACGGTGATGTGGGTGCGCGCCGAGCTGCAGCTGTGCGGCCTGCGCCTCATCGGGCTCGACTCGATGACCGAGGTGCGGCTCGAGAAGACGGTGAACGGGCTGACCGCGTCGAAGGCCGAGGCCGCGCCGACGACCGGCTTCACCATCGTGGTGGCCGACGACGACCCGTCGATCCTCGACTTCCTGACGCGCGTGGCGACCAAGGCCGGCCATCGGGTGGCGCGCACCGACCGCGGCGACAAGGCGCTCGAGCTGGTGCGGCACGAGAAGCCGCAGCTCGTCTTCCTCGACGTGTTGATGCCGGGCCTCGACGGGCTCGAGGTCGCCAAGGCGATTCGCGGCGACGCGACGTTGACCGGCATTCCGGTGGTGCTGCTCTCGGCGATGGGTGAGGCGCGGCTGGCCGAGGCGGTGCGCAACGTGGGCGCCGCCGACTTCCTCACCAAGCCGATGAAGCTCGAGGCGGTGCGCGCGCTGCTCCAGCGGTTCTTGCCCGCGGCGGGCGCGCCCCGGAAGTAGGCCGGCGCCACCGTTCGGCGCGACGTCACCTCACATCGCCAGGTCTGACAGGTCGTGCCGCGCGAGCAGGAAGTCGGGGTTGGCCTTCACCACCTCGTCGAGGTGCGCCCTGGCCCTGGCGAGGTCCTTCGCGTCGAGGGCCTCGAGGCCCCTGGCGTAGAGCACCACCGCCTTGAGCGGCACCGCGCCCCTGGCCGACCTGGCCAGGGCGGCGCGGGGCTTCGGCTTCGGCGCGGGCTCGCGCGCGGCCTTCGCGGCGGCGCCCAGCAGCACGGCGTCGACGTCGGCGGCCAGCTTCTGCTCGAGCGCGAAGAAGTCGTCGCTCTTGCCCGAGGCGCCCACGCCCTTGAGGACCTTCGTCGTCTCGGTCTCGTAGATGCGCGCGTCGAGGCGCAGGGTGCCGCCCATCACGAAGTAGCCGCCGGCCACCACGAACCTCGCCTGGAGCAGCTTGCCCAGCTTCAGCGCCGACGACGCGTCGATCTTCCGCGTCGAGGCCAGGTCGAGCTCGGCGAGCGCGTCTTGAAGCCGCGCGCGCTCCACCACCTTGTAGCCGTCGCCGCCCGCGAGGTCGGTGATGAGCATCTGGGTGATGCCCTTGCGCAGGGTGACCAGCTCGTCGTCCTTGCCGTCGTAGTCGAAGTACACGATGGCGACGGTCGGCGGCTCGGCCGCCACCGCCACGCGCCCCAGGAGCAACAGACACAGCGCGGTCTTCATCATGGCTTCACCTTCGAGGCGTAGAGGGAGATCAGCTTGCGCATGGCGGCCTCGTTCTTGTGCAGCGAGATGCGCCAGTCGTCGGGGTCGAGGTTCTTCAGGTCGTCTTCGCGCTCCTGGTCCCACGCGCGCATGGCCTCGGCGCGGTCGCCCTTCACCTCGGCCTTGAGCGACATCAGCACGCTGCGGCAGTACGACCGCGGGTAGTCGTCGGTGGGGTAGCGCGCGATGAAGTACTCACACGCCTTGGGAATGTTGTCCCACTGGGTGGGGTCTTCGGTGTGGCGGTACACCACCTGGAGGCCGGCCATCGCCACCGCGGGGAGCCCGTTGACGCCCGGCGGGGTGAGGTCGTTCTCGGCCAGCCACGTCAGCAGCTCCACCTTGCGCTTGAGCTCGTCGGGCTTGCCCTCCTGGAGGCCGGAGAGGAGCGCCGACACCTTCTGTGGAAAGTCCTTCGCCTTCGGGTCGAGGTCCTTTCGCAGGGCATCGGCGCTCTGCACCTTGGCGGCGTCGTCGCGCTTGAAGATGACCGCGAGGCGCTCGGTGGCCGTCTTCGCGGCGCGGTAGCTGGGGTCGGCGGCCAGGGCCGACTCGAAGAGGGCGCGGGCCTTCACCTCGTCGCCGGCGTCCTTCGCCGAGAGGCCGGCCGCGTACCGCGAGAAGGCGTCGAAGCTCTCGGTCGGGTTGCTGCGCAGCTTCGTCTTCTCGGCGCGCTCGAGCTTCACGTCGAGGGCCTTGATGAGCAGCTCCACCAGCTCCTTCTCGAGCGCGAAGAACTCGTCCTTCTTGCCTTCGACCTTCTCGCTGAACAGCACCTTGCTGGCCGGCACGTCGAAGAGCCGCGCGTCGAGGCGCATGGTGTCGGCCGAGACGACGTACCCGCCCACCAGCAGGTACCGCGCCGCCAGCCCCCTGCCGAGCTTGAGCGCGTTCTTCGGGTCGATGAACTTCGTCTTCGAGAGCTTCAGCTCGTCGAGGGCCAGGTTGAGCTTCTCGCGCTCCACCAACTGGAGCGCCTGCACGTTCGACAGGTCGGTGATGAGCATGTCGGCGAGGCCGCGCGAGAGCGGGTCGAGGGTGGCGTCGCCCGAGTTGTTGTCGAAGTAGGCGACCGCGACGGACAGCGGCTTGTCGGCGAGGGCAGGGGCGCCGAGCAGCACCAGCGCGACCAGAGAGCGGAGCATCTGCCGCTTCTACCATCGCCCGTCGGTGCGGGTTGCGGGCCGCAGACTTCTTGAGCAGGTTCGACGCATGCGTCCGTTCGTCGCCGCCGTGTTGCTCCTCGTCGCCTGCACCAGGCCCCAGGCCGCCGCGCCGCCCGCGCCGGCCATCGACCCCAACGCCACCGTGCGCTTCGTCACCGCGCCCGTAGACGGCGTGGTGTCCACCATCATGGCCGCGCAGCTGGAGCGCTCGAAGGCCGAGCACCGGCGGGTGCTGCTCTACGCCGGCGCCTCGTGGTGCGAGCCCTGCCGCTTCTTCCACGAGGCGGTGGACCGCGGGGAGCTGACCGGCAAGCTGGGCGCGCTCGACCTGGTGGCCTTCGACGCCCAGGTGGACGCCGAGCGCATGCTGCTGTCGGGCTACGAGTCGCAGTTCATCCCGCTGTTCGCGGTGCCCAACCCCGACGGCAAGGCGAGCGGGCGGCACATCGAGGGGGCCTCGAAGGGCGCGGCCGCCGTCAACGACGACCTCGTGCCCCGCCTCAGGCAGCTGCTGGCCGACGCGAAGGCGAACTGAGGGGGACGGCGTCGGGCTGGCGGTGGATAGTTCGATAGGCTATCTATCTGGGCATGAAGAGCCGAGCCGCGCCCGACCTGACGGGCCTCGACGCGCTGGTGGTGACGAAGCTGTGGGCGCTGCAGCTCGTCTTCCAGGCGCGCCTCGAGCAGCGCCTCGCCGAGGTGGGGCTCACCACGGCAGGCTTCCGGTTGGTGGGCGAGCTGATGCGCGCGCCCGAGGGTATGAGCCAGCGCGCGCTCGCGCAGCGGCTCGGCGTCAAAGCGCCCACGGTGTCGGTCGCCATCTCGAGGCTCGAGGCCGACGGCGTGGTGGAGCGCGTCGATGACCCCGACGACCCGCGCGCGTGGCGCGTTCGCCTCACGGCCAAGGCCCCGCTGGGGCCCGGGGTCGCGCTGCTCGAGGCGCTGGAGCGCGAGGCGGTCGGCGCGCTGTCGGCCAGGGACCGCAGGACCCTCGCGGCGCTGCTGACCCGCGTGACGAACGAACTGGCCTCCCGGAGCTCACCATGACTGCGTCGTCCAACCCCCGCGCCCAGGCGTGGAACCAGGCCATGTCGGCGCGGCCCGGCCCGCTCGACCTCACCGTCGAGGCCTCACGCGTCGAGGGCGTCATCCCCCACGCGCTGCGCGGAGGCCGCCTCTTGTCGAATGGCCCGGGGTGGACGCTCATCGGCGGCCGGCTCGCGCACCCCTTCGACGGCCACGGGTACCTGCGCGCGTTCGAGTTCAAGCGGGACGGCTCGGTGCAGCTCCGCGCGCGCTTCGTGCAGACGCCCGCCTTCCAGAGCGAAGACGCGGCGCAGCGGCTCACGCACCGGGGCCTGGGCACCAACCTGGGCGACCACTTCTGGCAGAACGTGCTGCGCGGCACAGGGCCCCGCAACGTCGCCAACACCACGGTGGTGCGGTGGAACGGCCAGCTCCTCGCGGGGTGGGAAGGCGGGGCGCCGTATGCGGTGGACGCCGAGTCGCTCGAGACGCGCGGCGAAGAGACGCTCAGCGGCGCCCTCGCGGGCCAGGCGACGCTGGCGCACATGAAGCACGACGCGGCGCTCGACCGGCTCGTCACCTGCAGCATCGCGATGGGCCGCACCTCGACGCTCACCTTTCGCGAGTTCGACGCCGGCGGGCGCCTGCTCCACACGCGCGTCGCGCCGATGCCCGGCATGCTCTTCGCGCACGACTTCGTCATCACCCCCAACTGGTACCTGCTGGCGAGCAACCCGCTGCGCATGAAGTGGGGCCAGGTGGCGCGCGCCCTGGTCGGCGCCTCGACCCTCATGAACGCCATCGCCAGCGACGGTGAAGCACCCGGCGCCGTGTACCTGATTCCGCGCACCACCCAGGGCCCGGTGCGAACGGCGACCCTCCCCGGGAGGGCCTTCGTGGTGCACTACGGCAACGCCTTCGAGCGCGACGGCGCCGTTCACCTCGACGCCTGCCTCTTTCACGACTTCGAGTTCGGCGCGGAGTTCGGGTTTCAGGGCCCCACCGCCCCGCTCGACCCGGGCCTGCCCGACGCGCGCGCGCCTCAGCGCCTGTTCCGCATCACCGTGCCCGACGGCGCGACGACCGGCACCTGGCGGCAGCTGGCGCCGCACGGCGTCGACTTTCCCCGCGTGCACCCGGCGCACGAGGGGCGCCAGACGCCGGCGCTCTTCGGCGCCACGCGCGCCGACACCCGCTACAGCGACCCGTTCGACTCGGTGCTGCGCGTCGACCTGCGAGACGTGGAGCGGCCGCCGACGCTCTGGTCAGCGGGCGGAGACGTCTTCGTCGGTGAGCCCATCTTCGTGCCGTCGCCTGAGCACGACGAGCAGGGCCACGTCGTGGTCATCGTCTCTGACGGGCTGGCGCAGCGCACGCGCCTGGTGGTGCTCGACGCCGCGAACCTCGAGGCGGGGCCAGTCGCGCAGGTGCCGCTGCCGCTCCTGCCCATCGCGTTTCACGGCACGTGGGACGCTCCGGAGCAGCGCCCGTGAGCCTCACCGTCGCCCTCGTGGTCTTCCTGGTGCTCGAGTCGCTCAACATCGCCACGCTCTACTTCCAGCCTGGCTCGCGGCTCGGAAACGGGCTGGGGGTCTTCAACGCGTTCGAGAAGTCGAAGGCCGACCCCGAGGTGCACGGCCTGGTGCGCTACCTCGTCAACTGGGTCGCCGGCACCAAGCTCATCTTCGTGGCCCTGCTCATCGTCATTCTCGCCACCGGCACCGAAGCGACGAAGCGCTACGCCGTGGCGGCGCTCATCGCGTCGATTCTCTCGTTCTTCTGGCGGCTCTACCCGGGCATCGCGCGGGCCGACCGTGAGGGGCAGGTGACGCCGAGGGGCTACTCGCGCACGCTGGCGGTGATGATTGGGTGCTTCGTCGCGGGCTTCGCGGCGGCGTTGGCGCTCTCGCTGCGCTCGACGTGAGGCTCCGCCGCGCGCTCGTGGCGCCTCGAGCAGAAGCAGTGGCGCGGCGGCGCCTGACTCTGCGATGTCGTGGGGCATGTCATCGCGCTCGCTCGAGGTTCTGACTGACGCTTGCGGAGAGCTGCCCGTCGTCATCAAGCGGATGTTCGGGGGCTACGGCTTCTTCGCGCCCAACGGCGGCATGTTCGCCGGCATCGTCACCGACGACGCGGTCATCATGAAGCTCGCGCACGGCCCGGCGCGTGACGAGCTCATCGCCGAGGGCGGCCACCCGTGGGTGTACGACGGCCAGGCGAAGCCGATGACGATGGCCGAGTGGATCGTCGTGCCCGAGCGCTTCTACGACGACGGCGAGGCCTTCGCGGCCTGGGCGAGGCGTGCGTTCGAGCTCGCCCCGCCGAAGACCGCGAGGAAGCAGAAGTCGAGGGCGCCCGCGTCGCAGAAGGGCAACCCGGCCACGACGCCGCGCACGAAGCCGGTGACGGAGGGCAGGCCGCCCCAGAGGTCGAAACCAGCGAAGAAGGCGAAGCCGGTGACGAAGGCGAGGCCAGCGCAGAAGGCCAGCTCGACGAAGAAGGCGCCGTCGGCCCGAAGGGTGAAGGGCGCGGCCGCTCAGGCCCGGCGCCGGTCGCTGAAGGCCAGGTGAGCCGTCACCCGCCTCTGACGCGCGAAGTCGGGCGAGGTGATGGTGACGTCGGAGCGCTGTCCGCCGGTCGTCGACCGACGCCTTCGCCTCAGCGCGCGCGGCGAGCGCTCCGGAGGACGAGGGTGGGCCGAGGCGCTGAGCCCGGGTGGTGACGGAGCCGCTCCGCTCACGGGGCGCCGCACGCGACCAACGCCTCGAGCCGGAGCGCCTGCCCCATCACCTGCGTACAGCTCGCGCCCCGGAAGACGAGCTCACCGTTGGGTCGGTCGGTCCAGCTCCAGCCCGACTGCCCGCTCGGGTCGAAGGGGATGACGACGCCGTTGGCCTCGACCCGGATGCTGCCCGTCGCGTTCGGCACCGAGCTGGTGAGGAAGGTGCAGCGCGCGACCTGGTCACGAATCGACGAGAACGCCTGCGACAGCTCGGTCGCGCTGGTCGCCGAGTAGTAGCGCTTGGCGCCGGGCAGCGGTCTGCCGCCGGCCACGGCCATGCGGTCGAGCGCCTGGGTGAAGACCGCGCCGGGCGCCTCGATGCCGATGACGTAGGTGGGAATGCCCGCGTCGGCAGCGGCAGACACGCGGTCCACCGAGCGGTCGTCGTCCACGCACTCCGCCGCCGTGCACGGCGCCATCACGCAGAAGCAGGTGCGCGGGTCGAGCGCGTAGTTGCAGTTGGGCACGCCGTCGGTCGCCAGCACCAGCGCGCGCGCCGTCGAGCCCGTGCGGCGGCCCTGCAGGGAGTTGACGGCGGCCTGGAGCGCGTCGGCGGTGGGCGTGCCTCCCGCGGGCGTGGTGCCGTCGAGCGTCATGAGAATCGTCGCCACCTGCCCCAACGCCGGCTCGGGGTTCGGCCGCACGAACGAGGAGCAGGCCTGCATCGGGCTCACCGGGTAGAGCAAGAGCCCCAGCTCCATGGTGCGGTCGACCGACGGCAGGGTGGCGCGCAGCGAGGTGCGCAGCGCCGTCCACTTGCTCACCGCGCCCGGCAGCGCCTCGTTCATCGAGCCCGACTTGTCGAGCACCAGCACCACCACCGGCGTCGCGGGCGCGAGGGTGAAGCGGCCCTCGAGGCAGGGCTTGGTGCCGGCGTCCACCACGCCAGCGTCGAAGCCGCCGTCACTCCCCGCGTCGCGGCCGCCGTCGCCCCCCGCGTCACGGCCCGCGTCCACCGGCGCCGGCGGGAGCACTTCGTACTTCACGAGGTCGGTGCGGCCGCAGGTCGAGAGCACCGCCACCACGACCGCCACCAGCCACGCGCTTCGCACGGCCGGCACTCAAGCCTCGCTTGGTCGCCGCTGACAAGTCGGCGGCCGCCGGGCCCTCACTCTTTTTCGATGTCGCGGTCCCACACCTGGGTGGTGGCGCCCCCGGGCAGGTCCTTCAGCCGGTCGGCGAGCACCTGCGCGATGGCCACCGAGCGGTGCTTGCCGCCGGTGCAGCCGATGGCCACCGTCAGGTACGACTTGCCCTCCCGCTGGTAGCGCGGGAGCAGGAACGCGAGCAGGTCGGCGACGTGGTCGAGGAACACCCAGGTGTCGGGCCGGTCGATGACGTAGGCCGCGACGCGCGCGTCCTTGCCGGTGAAGGCCTTCAGCTCGGGCACGAAGTACGGGTTGGGCAGGAAGCGCACGTCGAAGACGAGGTCGGCGTTGCTGGGCACGCCGTACTTGAAGCCGAACGACATCACGGTGACCGCGAGCTCGATGCCCGCGGCCTGGCCGAAGCGCGCCACCACCTGCCGGCGCAGCTCATGGACCGTCATGGTGGAGGTGTCGAGCACGTGCTCGGCGGCCTCGCGCAGCTCCTTGAGCAGAGCGCGCTCGGTGGCCAGCCCGTCGGCGACGGTGCCGCGGCCCGAGAGCGGGTGCCGGCGTCGTGTCTCGGAGTAGCGCCGCGTCAGCGACTCATCCGAGGCGTCGAGGAAGAGCACCTGCACGTCGTGGCCGGCGCGGCGGGCCTCGTCGAGCACCCGCGGCGCGTCCTTCAGGTACTCGCCCTCGCGCACGTCGATGACGAAGGCGAGGCGCTGGTGCTTGCCGCCCAGCTCGGTCACCTTCAGCAGCAGCGGCGCGGGCAGGTTGTCGACGCACGAGAAGCCCGAGTCTTCGAGGGCACGCACGGCCGTCGTCTTCCCGGCGCCCGACATGCCTGTGATGACCACGATGTGCTTCGACGGCATGCGCGCACCCTACACAATGTGCGCGGGGCGTCGACGGTGAGCGAGCGCGCAGGAGCCGTCAGCCCGAGACGGGGCGGGGGGTGACCGTGCCCTTGCGCACGTCGAGCCACCGCGTCTCGGCCCCGGCGGCGCGGCGCACCAGCTCGGCGTCGGTCGTCGTCAGCAGCGTCTGTGCGCCCGAGTCGGCGAGGTACTTCATCAAGAAGGCGTTGCGCTCCGGGTCGAGCTCGCTCGACACGTCGTCGAGCAGCAGCATGGGCAGGAAGCCGTTGGTGGCGGCGAGGTTCTCGATCTCCGCCACCTTCCAGGCGATGACGAGCGCGCGCGACTGGCCCTGCGAGGCGTACTGCCGGGCCGCGTAGTCGCCCAGCGAGATGTCCACGTCGTCGACGTGGGGGCCGACCGAGGTGTGCCCGCGCTCGGCGTCTCGCGCCAGCCGGGTGTCGAGCGCCTTCGAGAGCGCGGCCTGGAGCTGTGGCTCGGTCGCGCGGGCGAAGTCCACCTCGAGGTGCGACGGCTCGTACAGGTACGACGCCTTCACCTCGACGCGGCCGATGTGCCCGAAGGCGGCCTCGGCGCGCGGCACCAGCTCGGCCAGCAGCGCGCGCCGGCGCACCAGCAGCCGCGCGCCCACCCGCGAGAGCGTCTCGTCCCACACCGTCAGGTGCGAGTGGGGCGCGTTCTCTTTGAGCAGCCGGTTGCGGCTCTTGAGCGCCCGGGCGTACTCGCGGCTCTCTTGCAGGTACGCGGGGAAGCGGTTGAACACGCTGCGGTCGAGGAAGGCGCGGCGCCCGTCAGGCCCGCCCTTCACGATGGAGAGGTCGTCGGGCGTGAAGGCCACCACCGACACGCCGCCGAAGTACGACTCGAGCGACGCGGCCCGCTTGCCGTCGACGTACGCGGTGCGGGTGCCGTGCGAGACCTCGACCGCGATGTCGCGCTCGGCGCCGTTGAGCAGCCACCGGCCCTCGACGCGCGCGTGGCCCTTGCCGAACTGCACCAGCTCCTTGAGGGTGTTGGCGCGCAGCGGCTTGAGCGTCGCCAGGTAGTAGAGCGCCTCGAGCAGGTTCGTCTTGCCCTGGCCGTTCTCGCCCACCGCGATGGTGGTGCGCTGCGACGGCGTCACCGTCACCTGGTCGAGGTTGCGAAAGGACTGACAGGACAGCGACAGCAGGCGCACGGGGCGTGACTACGAGAAGCCGGGCGCGGTTGCACGCCGAACGCCCGGGCGGGGCGTCAGGGCCCGAGCGAGCGCACGCGCTTCACCAACGCCTGCACCACCGCTGGCTGGTCGGCGAGGTCGGGGTTGGCCGGCATCAACGGGCTCTTCCCCACCGCCGCGCCGCCCTCGACGATGACCTTCGCGAGGTGCTCGTCGGTGACGCTCGCCTGCCAGGCCGCGTCGACGAAGGCGCGGGGGCGCGGCGTGAGCGCCTTCGCGGCGTCGGTCTCGGCGCGACCGTCGAGGCCGTGACAGCTCGCGCACAGCCCCTCGAAGAGCGCGGCCGCCTTCGCCTCGGGGTCAGCCGCGACGGGCGTCACCGCGGGCGCGCTCGCCGGCAGCTCGACGCCGCCCGGCGCGTCCACGTTCGCGCCCTGCGCCATCCACGCGCCGACCAGGTCGCGCTCGGCCTGGGTGATGCCGGTGAGGTTGCCCAGCGGCATCGTCTTCGTCGCCACCGCCCGCAGGTAGATGCGCTCGGCGTGCTGGCCGATCTGCTCCTTCGTCTCGAGCATGATGCCCTGGGGCGCCGCCAGGAACATCGCGGTGCCCGGCTTCGCGGCGTGGCACGAGACGCAGCGCGACTGCATGACGGCGTTCACCGTCGCGAACGAGACCGGCTTCGCGTGCGCGTACTGCTCGAGCCCGGGCAGCGCCTCTTTCCCCGGCATGGTGAAGAAGACGAAGGCCCCCAGCGACCCGAAGAGCGACGCGAACACCACCGGGTGCGACCTGCCGCGGAAGTTCATCACGTACTTCAGCGAGGCCCCGAGGATGAACAGCACCACCACCACCAGCCAGGCGTGCGCGTGCCCGTAGGTCGACGGGAAGTGGTTCGACAGCATGGTGAACAGCACGGGCAGCGTGAGGTAGTGGTTGTGCACCGAGCGCCCCTTGGCGCGCAGCCCGTACGAGGTGTCGACGGGGGTGCCGGCCTCGGTCGCGGCGATCATGTGCCGCTGCGAGGGGATGATGCGGAAGAACACGTTCGCCGCCATCACCGTGCCCAGGGTGGCGCCCAACTGCAGGAAGGCGCCGCGCCCCGAGAAGAGGTGCGTCAGCCCATAGGCCAGGGCGGCCACCAGCGCGAGGCCCACCAGGCCGAAGGCGCGGTTGTCTTTCGCGAGCGGCGTCAGCCACAGCAGCTCGTAGACGATGAGCGCCGCGGGCAGCAGGCCCAGGCTGATGAGCGCGGCCTGCGTCTGGGTGAGCTCGCGCACGCCCGAGTCGATGAGGAAGGTGGCGCCGCTCCCGTAATAGACGACGCACAACAGCACGAAGCCCGAGAGCCAGGTGGTGTAGCTCTCCCACTTGAACCAGTAGAGCTGTGCCGGCAGCTCGTGCTGCGCCAGCGACTTGCGCTTGACCACCTCGTAGAAGCCGCCCGAGTGCGTCATCCACAGCTCGCCCACCACGGTGCCCTCGCGCGGCTTCGTCGGCGCGCCGAGGTGGCTGTCGAGCCACATGAAGAGAAACGAATCGCCGACCCACATGATGGCGGCGATGACGTGCACCCAGCGCACGAGGAGGTTGAGCCACTCGAGGATGATGGTCATTTCGGTCACCTCGTCATAGCCGACTCGGGCGGCCTGGCGTGGGCGGTCGGGGCCCGGCCACGCGCCGCGCCACCGCGCCATCGGGTGGGGCGGCTCACCGGGCCGCTTCACCGCCCCTGGTCGCTTTGGTGTACAAGGCCCCTCATGACGTTGAGAGCGGGGGGCCGCTTGTTCGTGTCGAGCCTGTGCGCCGGAGCAGTCGCCGCGGCCGCCATCCCTCCCGGCTCGATGACGGTGCTGGCCAAGACGCTCACCTATGACGAGGGCCTCTCGGCCCGGCTGGTGCGCGAGCCGGTGACGGTGTTCGCCCTCGGGCTCGACTGCGCCGCCTGGCCGGCGGGCACGCGCATCGCCAACCACGGCACCTCGTGTCAGGCGGCCGAGGTCGGGCCCGGCCTGGTCCGCGAGGCGGCCACCCGGGGCGGCGTGTTGTTGCTCGGCGAGGTGGACGTCTCACAAGGCCTGGCGCTGGTGGCGCAGGCCCGCGAGGCCCAGGTGCCAGTGCTCGGGCTGGGCGCCGCCTTCGCGTCGACCGACGTGTTGCTCGCCGTCGATGGGAGCCGCACCTTCATCGGCGAGCAGGCCGCCAAGCGGCTGGGCGCGCGGTTTCCCACCTCGGTGCTCAAGCTGGCCACCATCATGCGGGGCGAAGCGGCGGATGAAGCACCGAAGGTGAGCGAGTTCCCCTCGGGCGGCGAGTACCCGGAAGAGGCGCGCCAGGCCGACGTCGAGGGCGTGGTGAAGCTCGCCCTCACCGTGGACGCCGACGGGCGCGTGACGGCCGCGCGGGTGCTCAAGGGCCTGGGCTACGGGCTCGACGAAGAGGCCCTGCGGCGCGCCAGGCGCATTCGGTTCTCTCCTGGCAGGCGCAATGGGCAGCCGGTGGCGTCGAGCCTCGAGTTCAACCTGCGCTTCACGCTGCAGGACGAGTGAGGCTCGCTGCAACCCCCCGCGACCCCGGGGGCGCTGGCGCGCATGTCCCACCGAGGAGACCCCGCGAGTCTCTCTTTCTCGAGGCCGATGACCTTCGGCCACCAGGAGAGACCCCATGCGCGTCGACAACCGCTCCACCGTGCCGTCGAACCCCCGCCCGGTCGGGTACACCGAGCCGCCTGCTGGCGCCGCGCTCGCCCGCGGTCACAGCGGGGCGCAGGTGCTCGAGCTGCAGAAGAAGCTGAACGCGGCCGGTCTTCAGCCGCCCCTCAAGCTCGACGGCCAGCTGGGCCCGAAGACGGAAGCGGCGCTGCTGAAGCTCACGGGCGCGAAGACGTTCGACGACGCCGCCCAGGCCGCCCTCGCGAGCCGGCTGGCGCCGAAGAGCGACGGGTTCGACGCCTCGCTCCCGAAGCCCAGCATCCCCCAGCCGCCGATGGCCGAGGGCGTCGCCATGGGCACGCAAGCACCCGCGTCGGGCAGCATCGCCGAGAAGACGCTCGCCATCGCGCAGCAGGAGCTCGGCTCCGTGGACCCGCGCAAGGCCGGCGCCGACGGCAAGTACCAGGGCTGGGACAAGCTGCAGACCATCTTCGAGAAGACGACGGGCTGGCGGCCGAGCGACAAGGAGGTGCAGGGCTCCAGCCAGCCGGGCGGGAAGTCGTGGTGCGGCATCTTCGCCTGCCACGTGCTGCAAGAGGCCGGCGCCAACGTGAAGTGGGACCTCACCAAGGGCAAGATGGTGGGCGACGTGCAGCAGGTGATGGCGCCGTCGTTCAAGGACCACCGCACCTACAAGACCGAGCGGTCGGCGTTCGAGGCCTCCATCAAGCCCGGCGACGTCATCACCCTCAACGGCAAGAACAACCACCACGCCATCGTCTCGTCGGTGAACCCCGATGGCACCGTCAACACCATCGACGGCAACAAGCCGCACATCGGCGAGGGCCACTTCAAGCTCGCCGACGTCACCTCGTACTACCGGCCCACCGGCGCCTCGGCCTCCAGCGCCGCGCAGGTGGAGCCGAAGCCGGTGAGCGCCGGGCCGAGCGTCGAAGGCGGTGACTCGGGCAAAGCGGCCGCCGGGAGCCTGGGAGAGCGCTTCCACGTCGAGGCGCCGTCGCCCGCGAAGAAGGAGCAGCTCGAGAAGGTGGTCGACCTCAGCGGCGACAAGGCCTCGCGCCTCAAGGCCCTCAACGGCTTCACCCAGGTCGACGACAAGGTCGACACCGAGAGCGACCTCAACGCCTGCGCGGCGGCGAGCATCGTGGCGGGCGCGGCCATCGAGGGCGGCTCCGGCGGCCTCAACGACCTGGTGCGGGTCATCGAGGAGCGCGGCAACGCGACCCGGGTGAAGAAGGTGACGGGCGGCTGGAAGGACGCCGAGATTCCCGAGTACGGCAAGCTCGACGGCATCAAGGAGCGCATCAACGCCGGCAAGGCCACCTCGCAGGACCTGCACGACCTGAAGACCATCGTCTACAAGCAGCTGCGCAAGGTCGAAGATCAGGTCGGCGCGAACTCGAAGGACGCGACCATCAACATCGACGCGGTGAAGGCCTACGTGAACACCGACGTGAAGGTGTTCGGCGAAGACCGACCGCTCAAGGCGATGTTCGGCAACATGAACATCAAGCTCGTCGACACCGACGGCGACGACAAGGGCAACCACTTCGTCCTGATGTTCAACGACGGCACCGGCAAGGGCGAGAACGCGGTGTACGACCCGTGGCCCACGAAGTCGGGCAACCAGATCAACCAGAACCAGGCCGAGCTCCTCGCGTACCACCACAACGTGCGCAACGCCCTGCGCTGAGCGGCGCAGTCGCGACCTCTGCAGGTAGCGGCGAGCGGGCGTCCTCGCGGGCTCGCCCGTGGCCGTGAGCAGGACCTCTTGCGTCGCCACGGCCGGGTGTGGACACCGCCGGGCGTCGTCGCCGAGAGCGCGGAGTTCGTGCGCGGGTTGGTGCACCGCTGCCGCTGGATGGGCCCGACCGACCCCGGTCACCTCGGGTGGGTGGGGCTTCCGCGGCGTCTATCCGGCTGCGGGTGGCCTAAGCTCTCGAGGGTGTCTGCTGCTCCGCTCGTCACCCAGACCGGGTTCGGCCAAACGTTCGCCGAGCGGCCCCGTGCCGGAGTCGCGCGACCGCTCATCCGGGAGCGCGCCCACGCCCACCTGCCCGACGCCTTCCTGGGCGATGAGCTCTGGTTCGAGCTGTGTCACCAGCGCTTCGACCTGCCTCGCCCCTGGCAGCGAGTCATCGAGCACCGTCGCGAGGGCGCCCGCGGCGAGCTCGTCGCCGAGCGCTTCTTTGGCGTCACCATCGCCGACGTCGAACGGTGCGTCTCTGAGCATCAGCGCCTGCTGCCCCTCGAGGCGTGGCTCACGCTCGCGACCGAGCTCATCGACGCCTTCGAGGGCCTCGACCCGCAACGGCTCCGGAGCAGCCGCGGGCTCTCGAGCCACAGCGTCGGCTGGTCCCTCTCGGGCGAGCTGGTGCTCTCTGCGGGGGTGCTCAACTCGATCCAGTACGGCTCAGGCCCCGAAGCGCCCGGCCACACCAGCAGCCCGGGGTTCTCGTGGACGCCGCTCGAGACCGCGCGCGGACTCCCCGCGACGCCGGCCTCGCTCGCCTCGCTGGGCCTGAACGCGGCGGTGCACCTGCTCATCGGCGTGCCCCACTTTCGCGGCGAAGGCGACTTCGACACCCTCAACGCCATCGTTCAGCACCGGCCCACCCTGCCCAGTACACGGCACCCCGAGGCGAACGACTGGGTCGACGCTGCCGTGCGCCGCGGGGCCGCGCGCGCCGACGACCCCGAGCGCTGGGCCTCGCCCGGGCAGCTCTCGAGCTGGCTGCGCGGCCAACTCGAGCCCGCGCCGCGAGCGCAGGCCATCGCCGCGCTGTTCACGCTCTGCGCGGCGCCGCTGAGGCGGGAGTTCGCCATCGCGCGCACACAGGCCGCATGGCTGCCTGACGCGTGGGAGGGCGTGTACCCCGGCGGCGCCTCTCCCGCGGCCGGGCTCGCCGTCTTCGAAGACCAGCTCCTCGAGGCTCGCCTCTCGCTCGAGTCGTTCCCTCGTGCGAAGACGGCGCCCGCGCTCGCGATGCCCCAGCCGGCGCGACTGCCCTGGCACGCGCGCGCGCTCCGGTTCCTGCGGCGCTGAGCGCGTGGCAGCTCAGCGGGCGGGCCGTGGTGCTTGACTCCTCCCGGACCACGCGGGCCGCCCAGAGCGGGTGCGATGCAGCTTGCGGCGGCTGATCATCGCGAACGTGAGGCCGCTGCGGCTCGTCCCACCTCGCGCAGGTATAACCCGCATCGCATGTCGCTCCCGTCTCCCACCCTGCTCGAGTTCCACCGGGAGCCGCCCCTCAAGCGCCCGTACGCGAACCTCTACCGGTTTGGCGCGGAACAGACCCCGGGGCCGGTCGTCGTCTACCTCGGCGGCTTCGTGACGGCCGAGGTCTGGGAGGCGCGTCGGAGGACGGCGCCCACCGCCATCGTCGAGCAGTTCGAGGTCGCGCGTGTCCGGACCGGCTGTGCGCGGGTCGACCTCCTCGTCTGCCCTTGTCCGGTCAACACCGAGGGGCTGGGCGACGAGTGGGTGCTGGACCACTACGACGACGAGCTCGCGCCGACGCTCAAGACCAGCCCGACGGCGCTCGGGTGCGTGGGGTACTCGGCGGGCGCAGGGCTCGCGACGACGTTGGCGCTCTTCAACGACGCCCGCGCGCTCGCCGTCATCGGCGCCGCGGGGCTGACGCGCACCCTGGGGCCGCACCGGCCAATGCTCGAGGCCTGGGCACGCGAAGGGCGGGAACCCCTCGAGGCCGACTGGTTCATGAACGACCAGGACCCCGGCGGCATCGAGGCTCCGGCGCTGGCCCGCCTGCCGCCTGCGTTGCGCTTTCGCCAACGTCGGGCCGCGGGCACCCACGCCTTCTCGGACTACGCGGCCAACGGCTCGGTGGCGGGCGCGTTCCGATGCGTCCTCGAGCGCCTCGGGCGCCAGGCCTCGTGAGCGCCTACACAACCCTGGCAACACCGGCGGACGAACTCTCTACGCAGGGTCGAGCACGACGCGTTCGGAGCGCTCGTCGACGGGCCGTCAGTGCAGCGACACGGGCGCCGCGGCCGCGGGCGCGCCGGCCTTCGCCTCGACCGCCTGCTCGGCCGCCATGAAGCCCTGCTTGCGCACGCGCACCTTGTACTTGCCCGAGTCGACGCCCTTGAACCGGTAGTTGCCCGCCGCGTTGCTCGACACGCTCTGCACCACGCGGCCCTCGTCATCGAGCAGGTCGACCTGCGCGTTGGCCGCGCCCGAGCCGTCACGCGAGAGGTCGAGCTTGCCTTCCACCTCGGCGTACCGCGCGCGCTGCGCCTCGGGCGAGTCGTGGACGAAGACCAGCGTCTCGGTCTGCTTCGTCGCGCCGTCGGCCCCCACGAACGACAGCTTCGCCTCGTACCGGCCCGCCGCGAACGGCTTGCCGTCCTTCCCCTCGCCGCCGAAGACGAAGGCCACCGCGCCGTGCGTCGAGGGCTGCGAGGAGCTGTAGACCAGCTCGGTCTTCGCGCCCTCGGCGGCGCGCACGTCGAGCTTCACCTGCCCCTTGACGCTCTCGGGCGCGATGTTGCGGGCCGTCACCTGGGTGCCCTCGTTGGTGAAGCGCGCGCCCAGCTCGAGCAGGAACAGGTCGCCCGCGTACACCTCGAAGCGGCGGCGGCTCTGCCGGCCCTTGTCGTTCACCGCCACCACGTCGACGGTGTGTTTCCCGGTGGAGAGCTCCTTCGTGCTCCAGGTGAAGCCCAGCTCGCTGCCCTGAGACTTCTTCGTCGAGTGGTCGTCCACCAGCACCTCGACCGTCTTCACCTCGGCGCCCGAGTTGTCGGTGGCCTTCACCGCGAGCTCCATCACCGGGGTGACGTGCTCGCCGTCGACCAGGCCCTTCACCGCGATGGACACCACGTCGACGGACACCAGGCCCATCACGCCCCACATGGCCTCGGCGCGCCCGGAGCCGCCGTGCCCCCAGCCGCCGTCTTTCTGCTGGTGCTCCACCAGCCAGCCCAGGCCGCGCCGCACCGAGGCGTCGGCTTCGGTGCGCCCAGCCAGCTTGAGCGCCGAGATGGTCTGCCCCGTCGCGAAGGCGTCAGCGGGCCCGTTGAAGCCCCAGCCGCCGTCCTTCTGCTGCCGCGACTCGAGGTGCTTGATGAGGCGCGCGAGGTGCGGCTCTGACGGTGACGCGCCAGCGACCAGCAGGCCCATCGTCACGTAGTTGAGGTCTTGCAGGTACACGCCCTCGGGCTTCTCGCTCCAGGTGCGCGCCTGCGCGTTCATGTACTTCTCGGCCTGGCGCAGCGGCGCGAGCCACATGTCGTCGGCGGTGCGGGCGTAGGCCTGTCGCCACGTCTGCGCTGCCTGAAAGGTCGCCTGCATGGGGCCCGTCGTCACCGGGTACGACTGGTGGTCGCCCGTCACCTGGCCGCTGGTCTCTTGAAAGGCGAGCAGGTCTTTCGACAGCTTGAGCAGGTCGTCGGTGAGCTTGCCGTTGACGAGGGCGTCGTAGCGGGCGAACGCGCTGGCGCCGAACGTCTTGGCCGTGCGCGGGTAGCCCGAGTGCGTCAACCCGCCCGGTGTGCGCGAGCCGCCCGGCGTCTGCATGATGCCGCGCAGCACCTCGTCGAGGATCGGCTTGGGCACCGTGTACTGGTTGTGCAGGCCCACCGAGAGGCCCTCGAGCGTCACCGCCTGCACGTGGCAGCCGTAGCAGTCGTTCGACTTCTGCCAGCGCGCGGTGTCCTGCCCGAGGAAGTCGAGGGCCCTCTGGGCCGAGTCGCGAAAGCCTCCCGTGGGCGCCGCGAACGAGAGGGCCGCGGGCAGGGCGAGGGAGGCGAAGGCGACGCGACGCACGGCGCGGGAGAAGGACATGGGGGGCTCCGGAAGAAGGGGTGCGGCCTTCAACGGGCCACCGCATCGGGCGATCTGCCCGCCGGCGCTTTTTCCGCCTCCTCGCACGCCCAGGCAGTGCTTCCGGACTGTTGGGCGGCGGCCGCAGACGTCGGGAGGCCCGACTCAGCTAGGGTCAGCGGGCATGGCGTCGCGTCGGCGTTCCCCGGTGGTCCTCCTGGTGTTGGTGCTGGCGTCGGCCTGCGCCACCAACCCCGCCAGGCGCCTCGAGCCCAACGGCGTCGACGTGACGGTGAGAGAGCAGGGCACGCCGCGCGGGTTGTTTCGAGGCGCTGAGCGGCTCGACGAGCAGGACTTCTACCGACTCACCGGCGACGAGGTGTCGGAGAACGCGGTGAAGGCCTCGCGCGCCACCGGCAGCACCATGCAGGCCGCGGGCGTCAGCCTCTTGTCGGTGGGGCTGGGCGCGGTGCTCTTCGCGGCCAGCTCGCTCATCTTGTCTGACGGCGGCGCGCTCGGACCCAGGGGCGTCTTCCCCCGCGTCTTCGACAGCGCCGTCATTCCCTACGTCATCGGCGGGGCCGGCGTCCTCGCCACCGCGGGTGGCGGGCTCCTCTTCACCGACGGCCGAGCCAGGACCTCAGGCGAGTCGCCGCTGTTCGACCTCGCGCACGCCCAGGCGTCGCTGGAGCGGGCGCGGTACGGCGACGAGGGCCTCAAGCCCGAGCACATCGCGTCGCTGCTGCTGGCGACCGGTGACGGCAGGTCGGCCTACTGCGGCCTCTCGGGCACCTCGCTCGCGCCCGTGATGGCGAAGGACAAGGCCGGCCGCGCGGTGAAGATTCACCATCACCTCGACTGGCTGAAGTGGTCGGTCGAGCCCGAGGGCGCGCTCTACGACGACCCCCTGATGATCGGGCCGCGCCGAGAGCCCAGGCGCTCCGTCGCCTCGCCGCTGGGAAAGTCCATCAAGCACCTCGACCAGGACGTCACGGTGCAGGTGTCGCTCGCCTCGACGGGCGTTGGCACCTCGCTCACGCTCAAGCAGGACCTCACCTGCCGCGAGGCGCTGTACCGGTGGGGCGCGCCGGGCGGCGCAGGCGCCCACGGGGTGCACGGCATGGAGGGCGCCCGCAACGGCGGCGCGGGCGGGCGCGGGGGCGCGGGGAGCGACGGCG
>JACSRE010000359.1 GCA_014879945.1 Myxococcus sp. | reverse complement strand
TGGTCGCCGACGGCGTGGTGGGCGCGAGGTAGCCGGCGACCGACAAGGTGCCCAGCGGCGTCGCGGCGCTCGCGTTGGCCCCGTCGCTCCCGTCGGCGCCGTCGGCGCCCGCCTGCTGAGGCTCAGGGACGGTGTAGCTGGCGCTCGCGCTGCCGTTGCCGCCGCTGCCCGTTCCGGCGCCGGTCCCGCTGACGCCGGCCAGGCCCGTGCGCCCGATGGGGAACGGGTTTCCATCGCTCGCGGTGCCCGAGTGGTTGTGCGACCACCCGGGGATGCCCCCGCGGCCGCCCGGCTTGCCGCAGGTGCTGCTCCCGCCCGCGCCGCCGCTCGGCCACGTGGCGGTGCCACCGCACAAGCCAAAGCCCAGGAGGTTGGTGGTGTCATACAGGTTGCCAGCCACGCCCACGGAGCCCGGGTTGCCGGGGGCTCCGGCGGCGCCCGGCGTGCCGTCACGCCCGCTGACGCCATTGCCCGCGCGCAGCTGCACCAGCTCGAGGCGCACGCCCGTCGAGTTCACCACGCGGCCACCGTACGACGAGGCGCCGTTTCCGTTGGCCAACACCCCCGTGGCGTTGTCGGCGCGGAACTGAATGAACTGCACCATCACGCCGGCGTCGACGGCGACGCCCGCGTCGGCGATGACCAGCGCCGGGTTTCCACCCGCCACCACCGTGGTGTTGGTCGAGGCGCGCGACCAGCGCAGCGCTCCGGGCGCGTAGCCGCCGGCCACGTTCTTGCCGGCCAGGTTGGTGATGACGAGCGGGCCGGTGAAGGCGCCCGACGAGACGTAGACGTCACGCTTGTTCTGGGCGACCGCCTTGCGAAGGCCCTCGTCGATGGTGAGCACCGGGTCTTCCCTCGTGCCCGGGTTGGTGTCGTCGCCGGTGAGCGAGACGAAGATGCCGTTGGTCACCTCGCCGTCCATGCCGTCGCAGTTGGCGTCGAGGAAGGCGACGTCGGGCAGGTCCACCGCGCTGGTGAAGGTGCACTGGTACTCGCAGCCGTTGGTGGGGTCGGTGTCGAGGTCGAAGAAGCCCGGGTTGCAGGTGAAGTTGCACTGGCCGGCCGCGCACGACGAGGTGGCGTTGGGCGCCACGCAGCGGAAGCCGCAGACGCCGCAGTGGTTCACGCTCGTCTGGGTGTTCTCTTCGCAGCCGTCGGTGAGGCGCCCGTTGCAGTCGTCGAAGGGCGCGGTGCACTGGCCGATCTCACACTGGCCGGCGAGGCAGCGGGGCGTGGCGTTGGCCACCATGCAGGCGTTGCCGCAGCGGCCGCAGTTGGCGACGTCGCTCTGCAGGCTGATGCCGTTGTCGGGGGTGCCGTCGCAGTCGTCGTCGAGGCCGTTGCAGAGCTCGGGGCCCGCGTCGCCGGGCGTGCAGACGAAGGTGCCGCCGTCGGCGCACGAGGGCACGGTGCGCTGGCACTGGCCGAGCCCACAGGTGACCGTCGGCAGGCCTTCGTCCACCTGCCCGTCGCAGTCGTCGTCGACGGCGTTGCAGGTCTCGGCGGCGGGCGTCGCGGCGGTGCACATCGAGTAGCCCATCACCCCGTCGCAGGTGCGCGCGCCGGCGCAGGTGCCGAAGCCGTTGGCGTTCATGCACGAGATCATCTGGCCCTGGTTGGCGGCGGTGCAGTCACAGCTGCCGGAGCTCGGCGTGCACTGCTGGGCCTTGGCCTTGCCGTCGCTGCCGACGCCGTTGAGGCAGCGGTACGAGGTGGGGCAGGTCTGGTCGAAGGCGCAGTCGCGGCCGCACACGTTCTCGCCGTTGACGACGATGCACTTGTCGGACGGATACGGGCAGTCGCTGTCGAGCTGGCAGGCCTGGCAGAGGCCGCCGCGATCGGGCACGCACGAGTAGCGCAGCGGCGTCAGCTGGGCGCAGACCTCTTGCGCCTTGCAGTTGTCGGCGCACTTGCGGCGGCACACCGGCTGGGTGGCGGGAGCGCCCTCGCAGAGCCCCGTCGCGCACTCCTCGTCGCGCACACAGTCTTCGCCCTCCTGGCGCAGCGTCATCTGCGCCGGCGGCTCGCGGTTGCACGTACAGCCCACGACGCTGAGGGCGAGCGCAAAGGCGATGAGAGAGGCGCGGGTGAACATGGGGCGTGACTCCTGCGGCGGTTGGCGGCCCGGGCAGGGAGGGAGGATCCTCCAGAAACCGGAGGCCGGCCATCGCACATCACCCTTCATCTCGACAAGTCAGACGCTCGAGAAGCGACGAACGCTGGAGGTACAGGTGGACCCGGACGTGGTGTGATGCGCGTCCATGCGTTCCCCCCGCCTGTGGTTCGCGCTCCTCGCGCTGACCCCGACGCTCGCCGCCGCGCAGCAGCAGTGCCCCGCGCCGCCCGGCCCGCGGCCGGCGCCGACCGACCTCGTCTCTGACACCCGGCTGCTGCGACGCATCGCGCTCACCCTCGAGGGCACCACCCCCGACGTCGCCGAGCTCGAGGCGCTGATCAGCGCGCCGACCCCCGAGGCCCGTCAGGCCTTGCTCTCGAGCGCCATCGACCGCCGCCTCCAGGCCCCCGCCTTCTACGAGCAGATGGTGCGCTTCGGGCACGAGTGGATGCGCGTGGGCAGCTACACCAAGGGCGCGCAGGGCGACGCCTACCAGGGCGACATGTCGGGCCACCTCTCCCGCTGCGGCGCGGGCACCACGCACGCCGGCGCCTTCTTCATCAACGACGACCCCGACGCCCCGATGTCGAACGTCTGCAAGGACCTCGACCGCGCAGGCGCCGCGAAGGCCCAGCCGACGCTGCAGGTCGAGCCGTGGTGGGCGCCGGGCACGACGGTGACGGTGGTGGGCGCGGCGACCTCGACCGCCACCACGGTGCCGGGGCCGATGAACACCAACCGCGACTGCGGGCGCGCCAACGGCGGCTACTACGACCCCTCGGTGCCGGCGGGCTGCGGCTGCGGCCCCAACCTCACCTGGTGCGCGCCGCTGTCGGGCCTCAGCGCGGGCAGCCTGCACGACCTCAAGAACGCCCAGCGCCGCCACCCCTTCGAGGAGCCCGCCCGCCTGCTGGGCCACCTCGCCTGGCACGACCGCGACCTGTCGGACCTGGTGCTGGGCAACTACTCGGTCGGCACCAACTGGCTCCGTCACCTCTACATCCGCCATGGGCGACAGCACGGCAGCACGGCGGCCGACGCGAACACCACCTGGTGGCAGCCTGGCGCCGACCCCGGCCCGCGAGATCCGCTGCACCCCAACGCCAACGATCCGCTCGCGTGGCGCGAGTTCGTGGTCGAGACGCTCAACCCCTTCTTCCTCTCGCTCACCAACCAGCAGCCGGGCGGGGGGCTGGGGCGCACGTACCAGTACGACCCCCGCACCACGGCGGAGCCGCCGCTCGGGCTCCCCTCGGCGGGCGTGCTGACGATGATGGGCCCCAACTCCACCTGGCCCCGGGAGCGGGTGCGCGCGGCGCGGTTCCTCGAGGTCTTCGCGTGCTCGGCGTTCTCGCCGCCTGCGGCCGGCAGCACCTTCCCCCCCTACGTGAGCGACCCGGCGACCGGCGGCACCTGCCTGCACTGCCACACCACGCTCGACCCGGCGGCCATCTTCTTCAAGCGGTGGGACTTCGACCCGGGCGCCTCGTACTACGTGCCCTGGCCCTTCCTCGGCGGCGTAGGCCGCTACCGCATCACCCCGGCGTGGATCTCGGGGCGCTACCCGCACTCGGCGGCCGACAACAGCCCGGGCTTTCGCTGGCGCAACGCCTTCGTGCCCGACACGGTGATGACGCCAGTGACGCCCGCGCAGGTGGCGGCCAACCCCGAGGCGCTGCTGCTCGACACCATGCCGCAGAGCTACTCGCTGCTGGGCGACCCGGGCGACGGCACCATGGGCCCGCTGGGCTTCGGCAAGGTGCTGGTGCGCTCGGGCGCCTTCGACAAGTGCGCGGTGCGAAAGCTCTACGCCCACTTCGTCGGCCGCGAGCTGCACCCCGCCGACGAGGGGCCGTACCTCGACGCGCTGGTGAAGCAGTTCGTCGCCGACGGGCGCAAGGTGCGCCCCTTCGTGCGGCACCTGATGACGCAGGTCGAGTTCCGGAGGGGCCTGTGAGGCGCGCCGCGCTGCAGGCCGTCGTGCTGGCGGGGTTGGCCTCGGCCTGCACCGGCACCATCGGCGCCGCCACGCCGGGGCCCGACCCGGTCTTCCCCACCGACGGCGGCGTGCTCGAAGACGGGGGCTGCGCGCCGGTCAGCCGCAACGACGAGGTGCGCCTGGCGCTCGCGGGCGCCTGCGCGGGCTGTCACCTCGCGGGCTCCAGGCCCTACTGGGCGTCGCTCACCGCCTTCGAGGCGCTCGTCTACGACCCGAAGTACGTCACCCGCGGCGACCCCGACAACAGCCTGCTGGTGAAGCTCTTCAAGGGCACCGCGCCGGGCTCCTTTCCGCAGATGCCGCCCGGAGAGCGCTACGACGCGCTGCTGGCGCGCGGCGGGGCCAGCATGAGCATCGCCGACGTCGAGCGGTGGATTCGGGAGCTCCCGCCACAGGGCGCCGTGGTCGCCGAGCCGATGCCCGAGCGCTTCACGGTGCGCCGCCTCACCGCCGAAGAGATGATTCTCTCGGCGATGTCGCAGCTCGGCCTCACGCTCGAAGACTTCGTCGACACCTCGAGCCCCGACTGGCGCACCGAGGAGTACACCGTGCGCGGCGGGCGCTTCTTCATCTGGCCGAAGGACTGGGCGCCCGGCATCTCGAGGCAGTACGTGTCGGACGCGCGCACCGTGGAGCGCTACGAGGCGCTGGGGGGCATGGCGGCGCTCGACAACCGCGGCAAAGACGTGAGCATCGGGCCGGCGGCCATGCAGACGCTGGTGCAGCAGTCGCAGGCCTGGTGCCGGCGCGCCCTCGAGAAGCCGGGCAACACCGCGGTGCTGCGCCACGTGGCGCTCGCCGACCGCAGCGCGACGAAGGCCGCCGAGATCAAGCGCAACATCGGCGCGCTCCACCTGCGCATGCTGTCGGAGCCCGCCACCGACGCCACCATCGAGGCGCTCTACACCCGCGTCTACCTGCCGGGCGAGGCGCAGAGCACCAAGGCCGGCTGGACGGCGGTGTGCGCGAGCTTCATGCGGCACCCGCTGTGGCTGAGCTTCTGACGAGAGAGACCGATGCCACGCACCTCACGACGTCAGCTGATGCAGTGGGCCCTGGGCGCGTCACAGCTCGCCCTGCTCGAGCGCTTCAACCTGCTGGGTTCGTCTCGCGCGCACGCGCAGGGCATGAGCGACCTGCCGACGCGCCTGGTGGTGCTCTACGTGCCGGGCGGGTTCAGGCCGCAGTACGCGTTCTGGCCGGGCACCGACGCGCAGGTGGAGCAGAACGTGCCCGACCCGGGCGGCTTCGCGAGCGAGCCCATCTTCTTTCGCGCCAACCAGCTGGTCGACCTCGCGCCCGGTGACGGCCGCTTCCCCGCGCTGCGGGTGTGGGAGTCGTGGAACCCGGCGATGCCGCAGCAGCGCGACGGCACCTACACGCCGGCGATGTACGGCTACAAGCACTGGGCGCTGCACGAGAACGTCGCGGTGGCGCACGGCATCGACCAGGGCACGGCCGACCACAACAGCGCCTTCGTCTCGGCGATGTGCGGCGTGCCGAGCCCCGACTTCCGCGCGCCGGCGCTGCACTCGGTGGTGGCCAACCACTTCTTCGCAGCGACGAAAGAGCGCCGTCCCCTGCCCTTCGTGAGCATCACCAGCGAGCGGGGCCTGCCGCAGGCCACCGGGCTGCCGTCACACGCGGCCCCGGTGCGCGTGCCCAGCATCGAGGCGCTCAAGCCGCAGCTGTCGACGAAGGTGGCCGACAACCCGTGGTGGGAAGGGCTCGACGCGCGCACCGCCCGGCCCGAGACCTCGTGGGACGGCGTGCCGAACGGGAGCATGCTCCAGTCGACCGCGCTCGAGGACTACACGCTCTCGGTGCCCGGCCTCTACAAGGGCCGGTCGAACGCCAAGGTCGACGGCTTCCTCGAGCAGCTGCACGGCTCGCTGCGCAGCGTCTCGCGCGTGCTGGCCGCCGACGTGGTGACGGTGCTGGAGCGCACCAGGGGCATCGACGCGTTGACGATGGCGCGCGCGCCCTACCTGTCGAGCTACCTGACGCCGTCGTTCAGCTACACCTTCGGGCTCGCGAACTTCCACATGACGGGCCTCGAGCCGCGCTTCGACATGGCGCTGCGGCTGCTGAAGGCCGACCTCACCAGCGCCATTCACGTCTCGATGGGCCTCGACTTCGACACCCACAACGGCACCGGCCACGCCTTCTCGTGCGCGCACGGCCGCAACATGTTCGACCTGGTGGCGCGGTTCCTCGGAGAGCTCAAGAGCACGCCGCTCGCCGGGCGCCCGGGCAAGACGCTGCTCGACGACACGTTGGTGGTGATGCTGAGCGAGTTCGGCCGCTCGTGGGCGACGAAGAGCGCCGCCGGCTACAACCTGCCCGACGACCACCACCCCTTCGCCTCGGTGCTGTTCGCCGGGGGCAACGTGGCCAACAACCGCATGGTGGGCAGCTACGACGCCCGCGGCTTCGGGTTGCCGACAGACCTCGTCGAAGAGAACGAGCAGCCCAGCCGCCGCGTGCCGAGGGCCGCAGACGTGACCACCACCGCGCTGAAGATCATGGGCCTGGGCTTTCACGACTTCTTCATTCCCGGCGGGTACGGAGAGATCGTCGGCTTGCGGAAGAACGCCTGACCGCCGCGGGCTTGCGAAGGTCGAGAGAGGGCTGCACCAAGACGCAAGTCAGCTGCGAAGCGCTGGTGATGTTGCAGCAAAACCCAGGGCCGAGTGGCGCCGCAACCAGCTGACTTCAGAGGTCCTACGCAGCTGCCCTCTCGGTTAAGCGGTTTGAATCTCTTTTCCCTCGCGAGTGAGCGGAATGGCGGACGGTGCTCGTCGAACGGATACGATCGGGTGATGCGTGTCGCGACGCTGACGCTGCACGACAGGGCCGGCGCGGCGCTGCACACCGTCCGGTACGGCCGCATGCCCCAACTGGGCGCACCGGAAGTGCTCGACAGCCTGCGTGCCGACTTGAAGGCGTTGCTGGGCAGGCGACGCCTCGAAGTGGTGCTGTTGTGCGACGGCGCCCAGGAGCTCGTCGATCTGCTCGACGGCGCCTTCAACGAGGACAGCCTCGGCGTGCGGGTGCATCGCCTCGTGGACTTCTGGCATGTCGCCGAG
>JACSRE010000358.1 GCA_014879945.1 Myxococcus sp. | reverse complement strand
CGTGAGGTCGGCGCGGGCCGCCGTTGACGTGCGGTGGCGGCGGCGTTCCCCACCAGTGCGGCGGCATCATGTGAGGTCGGCGTGCGGCAGCAGCCCGTGTCGCGCCCCGATTCAGCCCCCCCGGCCTTCGAGCGACTGCGGCGAGGCGACGACGCGCGCCACGCCCGTCAGCGTCGCTTCATCGCGACAGCCACCAGGCGGTCGCCGAGCGCCTCGAGGTGCTCGTGGCGTGGCCTGGCCTCAAGCTGCTCCAGGTGGCTGATGGCTGATCGGCGCGCCCCCCCGCCCCGGAGCCGGTGGCGTGTCTGGGGCGCGCTGATCGCCGCTCCCTTCATCCTGGGCGGCGCGGTCCTTCCGCTCGCCGGGTACCTCGCGCGCTCGCGCGGCCTGCGGGGAGACGCGCTCGTCGCGGCGGTCGAACCGCTCGCGCCGCTCCCGGTGACGGCTGGCTTCGTCGGGGTCTTCCTGTTGACGCGGTGGCTGGCCAGGCGCGACGGCCTCGGGCTCGAGGCGCTGGGTTGGCGCCGGCCGACCGCGCGCGACGTCGCGCTCGGCCTGGGCGCAGGAGCCGCGCTCTCGGCGGTGAACACCTTCCTGCTCCACCCGCTGGTGCAGGCGGCGCAACCCACCTTCGACCCGACGCTCCGGTCGGTGGCGCTCCCGGCGATGGTGGTGTCGCTCGGGGTCGCCGCCGTCGCGGAGGACACGCTCTACCGCGGCTACGCCTTCACCGTGCTCGCGGAGCGCTCCGGCGTCGCGGCGGCGGTGGTGGTGACGAGCCTCTTCTACGCGCTGCTGACCCCGGGGAGCGGGTGGGCGCTGGTGTCGTGGGCGGCGTCCTTCGGCGTCGCGCTGGGCGGCCTTCGGTGGTGGCGCGGCGGGCTCTGGCCGGTGACCGTCGCGCACTGGGTGGTCGCGCTCAGCCCCAGGCTGCTGGCCGAGCTGGCGCCTGCGCCCCTCTGACGAGACGCTTCCGGTGCTGCGGAGCCCTCACCCAGAAGCGCCACGTCCCGCGCCGATGCGGAGGGGATCGGCGCCGAACTCCTGAGCCGTCTCGGGAGGGGCGGCCGGCGTACCGTCGCGCTCAAGCGCTGCTCCAGCACCGCCCTCGCGTTCGACTCGCCCTTGCGCACGCGGCTCGCGCCGACGCCGCGGAGACGCCTGAGCGCGGCGGCGCAAGCAACGCCCGCCCGTGGAGCTTCACCTGCCCGTCGCGGTCGCGCACGCCGCCTCGACGAGGCCCCACAGCAGCTCGCGGTCTGTGCTCGACTCTCTCGTCCACCTCAGCGGGTGCGTCGCGGCCGGGGCCCGATCGAACCAGAACAGGCCGCTCTTCCCTTCGAGGCGCGGCGCGACCGCGAGCCAGACCGCGGTGTCGGCGCCCTGCTCGGGCGTCCTCAGCAGGCGCTTCATCACGGCGTAGAAGCGCGGCAGGCTCGAGCGCACCGCGGGGGTGTCGGCCCAGCCTGGGTGCATCGTCGAGAACGTCACCTCGGGCTGCTTCACGGCCCACTGCTCCGAGAGGATCACCTCGGCGCGCTTGGTCTGCGCGTACGCCACCACGCCATCGAACCGCTCGACGTCGCCCTGGAGCACCTTCAGGTCGAGCTTCTGGGTCAGCATGCCGCCCGAGGCGATGGTGATGACGCGCCCCCTGGCGACCACCAGCCGTGGCATCAGCGCCGAGGTCAACGCGTGGGGGCCGAGCACGTTGGTCGCGAACGTCACCTCATGGCCCTCGGCGGTGCGGCTGAGCGTGTCGGGCAGCACGCCGGCGTTGTTGACGAGCACGTCGATGGGGCCACGGAGCCGCTCCGCGAACCGCTGCACCTCCGAGAGCACCGAGACGTCGAGCAGCTGCAGGTGCAGATCGGCCGTGGGCAGCTCGGCGCGAAGCGTCTCGAGCGCCCGTTGCCCGCGCCCCTCGTCACGACACGCCAGGTGCACCGTCGCGCCCAGCGCCGCGAGGGCCTTCGAGATCGCGAACCCGATGCCCGAGTTCGCGCCCGTCACCAACACCGTCTTGCCCCGCATCGAGACCTGGGTGTCACCGGGCACGAACCGGCGCGCGTGCCGGCGGAAGCCGGTTCGATCGAACGAGAACGCCACCGACGCATCGAGGACCGAGTCGAGGAGGCTCATCCGCCACCTCATAGCGCCACCACCGCCGGAGCGCCGCGCTACTCGACCCAGCGCAGCGGCGAGAGCTCAGTGTGCTGCGCGGTGACGGTGAAGGTACGCGGCCCCACGCGCTCCCCGCCCGGCAGCACCAGCTCCACCTGGTGGGCGCCCTGCGGCAGCTCGAGCTGTCGGGGGGCGAAGCCGACGGCGCGCCCATCGACGACCACCTCGCTCTTGAGGAAGCGCTCGCCGCCGATGGCGAGGAAGCCCACGGCCGTCGGCGCTACCGCTGGCGCAGGGCGCCTGGCCTTCGGCTCGACGGCCGAGGGAGGGCGCGCGGGAGCGGCGATGGGGGGCAGCGCCGCCGGCTCTGGGGCCGGCTCGGGAACGGGTTCGATCACCGCGACCGTCGGGGTCGGCGCGGCCGTCGCGGGTTGCTCCGGCCGCAGCGTCACCGCGAGGGCCCCGGCGGCGACCAGCCCGACGGCGACCAGCCCGGCCAGCCACGTCCTCGACGGCGCGCGCGGCGGCGGCGCTGAAGGCAGGGGCGTGGGCGCCGGCTGTTCCCCCGCTGGGACGACCACCCGCAGCCACGCCTTGAGCGCCTTCCGGAGCTCGAAGTCGGGGGCCGCCAGGGCCCGCAGGGCCTGCTCGCACTCCTGGGCGAAGGCCTCGGCGGTGGGCTGACGGAGCTGCCGGTCGCGTCGGAGCGAGCGCCCAATCAACGCCCGAATCGGGTCGGCGAGCGAGGGCTCGGCCACCAGCTCGACGCCGGCGAGCAGATCCACCAGGGCGTTCTCGTCGCCGAGGGGGCTGTGGCCGGTGAGCAGCGCGTGCAGCGTGCACCCGAGCGAGAAGACGTCGGCGCGGCCGTCGATGGCGCCGCGCATCGCCTGCTCGGGAGCCATGTAGGTCGGCTTGCCGCGCGCCGTCGCGCCGAGCGTCTTCTCGGTGCGCTGCTCCCACAGCGCGATGCCGAAGTCGGCCAGCTTCACCTCGCCGGCTCGCGACACCAGGACGTTCTGCGGGCTCACGTCGCGGTGCACGATGTTGAGGGGCGCGCCGTCGTCTGAGACCGCGGTGTGCGCCGCATGGAGCGCGTGCGCCACCAGCGCCACCACGCCCAGGGCGACGGGCACCGGCACGGGCGCGCCAGCCGCCGCGCCCCAGCTCGCCAGCCGCGCGAGGTCGAAGCCGTCGACCAGCTCGAGCACCTGAAAGGCCACGCCGTCGACGACCCCGAAGTCGATGACCGCCACCAGGTTGGCGTGGTGCAGCCGGCTGGCCAGCCGCGCCTCGTCGACGAACATGCGCTGCAGCCGCGCGTCACCGACCCGCTCCGCCGCCATGCGCTTGACCGCCACCCGACGGCGAAACCCCGCGTCGCCGTGCAGCACCGCCTCCCACACCTCGGCCATGCCCCCCTGCCCCAGCGGGCGCACCAGCTCGTACTTGCCAGCGAGGCGGGTCATCGCGCCGGCGATGCTACGCCGAGAACAAGAAAAGCCACCGGGCCGGTGGTGAAAGTTGTGCTCGTCGAGCACGTTGAGCCCACCGGCAGCGGGCGCGGCCGATGAGTCCGTCGACGGGGCAGCGACAGGCCTTGCGCGGCGCGATGGAGCGACGACGAGCGAGACGCCGCGATGCGCGCCGCGGCGTCTTTCGCCTCGGCCTCCCGCGCTGGAGCCCGGCGGCGGGGAGCGCTCGACCGTCGCTGTGTCGCGTGGGCGCCTTGGCGGTCGCGCACGGCTCGCACATCGCGACGACGTGTGCTTCACCGCGGCGATGCTCCCGGCTCTGCTTCTCTTCGTGCTCGGCGCCGATGGTCCGGCAGTCGTTGTCGTCTCGGCCACGGCGCCTGCGTTGGCGACCCGCGCGGCGCAGACGCCGGAGCTGCCGGTGGTGCTGGTGACCGGCGCCCTCCCCGACGCCCCGCAGCCGGCGGCCACGCCCTCGACCGAGGTGCTCGTCGAGGCGCGCCGGGCGTGGGTAGGCGCCGACTTCGCGAGGTGCCTGAGCCTCTTGGAGGACGACGGTCGGGTGACGCGCGCGCTCGAGCAGGAGCAGCGTCACACCGCCGCCCGGGCGCTGGCCTGGCGGGTCGCGTGCAAGCTGGGCGCGCGGCAAGGCGACGGCGCGAGGCGTGACGCCGAGTGGTTGGCGGCGCTCCAGCTCCCGTTGCCGGAGGACGTCGGGGTGATGACGCCCGAGGTCGAGGCCCTGTTGACGTCGGCTCGCCGCGCCGTCGACGCGCAGCCGCGCACGGGGCTGGTGGTGACGAGCCCCGTCACCAACGCCGTCGTCGCCATCGACGGGCGGCCCGGCGCGTGCACGGTGCCCTGTCGTATGGCGCTGGCCCCGGGCACCCACGTCGTTCACCTGTCGGCTGACGGCTACAGCCCGCGCGCGCAGACCGTCACCGTGGCGGCCCCCGAGCTGAGCGTGGAGCTCCCCCTGAGCCCGGCCGACCCTTCCCTCGCCGCGGCCCAGTGGCACCGCCGGCGGGCGGCGGGAGAGGCGTTCGACGCAGGCCGCGCGATGCAGCTGCTGTCGGTGTCGCTGCGGGCCGCCAGGCTGCTGGTGGTCGAGCCCTCCGACGACGCGGGCGGTGTTCGAGGGGCCCTGGCCGTCGACGGCGTCGTGCAGGCGCGGGGCGAGCGCGACGACGTGCAGGCGCTGGTGCGCGACCTGCTGGTGCGCGGCAAGGTGTTCGAGCCCACCGTGCCGTTGTGGAAGCGATGGCCGTTCTGGGTGGCCATCGGCGCCGCGGCCGTCGCCTCGGGGGTCACCGCCGCGGTGCTCATCGCCAACCGGCCCGTCGTCACCCGCGTGGAGCTGAACCCGTGAGGCGCTTGGCGGCAATGCTGGTGCTGGCGCTGGGCTCGTGCACGGTCGAGCGCCAGGTCTCGCTCACCTTCGGCAGCGACGGTGAAGGGCTCGACGGCTTCATGTGCAAGGACCCCGCGGGCCAGTTCCTGCTCGATCGCGCCAAGGACGGCGACGGCGGCGTGCGCACCGGTGCGCTGGTGGTCGACTTCGTGCGCCTCGGCGGCGTGCCCGGGTGCCGCACCGGGCAGCTGGTGAAGTGGTGCTCGACCCACGAGTGCAAGCCGCTACGGCAGGCGCGGGGCTGTGTGCCGGTGACGCTGCCCACCGTCACCCCGATGATGCCGCGGGAGGCGCTCCGGGCGTCGGTGCTGAGCGCGATGAGGCAGGTGCAGAACACCGGCGTGCTCGATGACGCGCCCGACGAGTTCGTGATCGTGCGCCTCGTGGGGAGCCTGGAGTCGTGCGAGGCGCTGACCGCCAAGCCCGAGGCCGTGGAGCTGCCCAACTTCGACAAGGCCCAGCTGCTGGGGTGCGCCTACTCGTGCCCGGTGCTGCTCGATCGCGTGGACCAGGACGTCTACCTGGGGTTCGAGACGTTGACGGTGCAGTGCGAGCAGGGCGTGCGCATCTGCAGCGATGGGCAGCTGCAGTGGCAGCCCTGACTACTTGAGGCCGTGTCGCGCGAGCAGCTCGATGAGGTGTGAGCGGTCCATCTTCGCGTGCCGCGCCGCCGCCGAGACGTTGCCCCTGGAGACCTCGAGCAGCTTCGGCAGGTAGTGCTTCTCGAAGCGCTCGAGCACGAGGCCCCGCGCGTCCTTGTACGGCAGCTCGGGCCCCGGCGTCGCGTCGCCACCTGCCTGCGCGAGCGGCGCGTCGAAGGTGGGGCGCTCGCCCATGGCGAGCGTGGACTCGACGAGGTTGCGCAGCTCACGCACGTTGCCCGGCCAGTGGTGCGCCCGCAGCGCCGCGAGATCATCGGGCGGAAAGAGCGAAGCCACCGCGCGCTCGGAGCCCGCCTCGTTGAGGAAGTGCTGCACCAGCAGCTCGAGATCGTCGAGCCGCTGCCGGAGCGCCGGCACCTCGAGGCGCACCACCGCCAGCCGGTAGTAGAGGTCGAGCCGGAAGTGGCCGGCGTTCACCTCGGCCTTGAGGTCGCGGTGGGTCGCCGCGACGACGCGGACGTCGACCGAGAGCTCTTCAGTCCCTCCGACGCGCCTGAAGCGCCGCCGCTCGAGCGCGCCCAGGAGCATGGCCTGGAGCGCCTGCGGGAGCTCGCCGATCTCGTCGAGGAACAAGGTGCCCTTGTTGGCCCGCTCGAAGGCGCCCTGGTGCCGGCGATCGGCGCCCGTGAAGGCGCCCTTCTCGTGGCCGAACAGCTCGCTGGCGACGAGCCCGGGCGCGAGGCTGCCGCAGTCGACCGTGACGAACGGGTGCTTGGCGCGAGCCGAGCGCTGGTGCAGCTCGCGCGCGATCACCTCTTTTCCGGTGCCCGACTCACCGATGAGCAGCACGCCGGTGTCGGAGCCGGCGGCCTTCTCGACCCGCGCCAGCAGCGTGCGCATCACCGGCGCGCGGCCCTTGAGCGAGCCCAGGGTCTCGTGCTCCAGCATCGGCACCGAGCCGTTCTTGCCTTCGCCGACCGTCAACGAGGTGGTGCCCAGCTGCAGCACCGCGCCCGGCGGCACCGCGCCCTCCCGCAGCGTCACGCCGTTGATCACCACCCCGTTGGTCGACCCGACGTCCCGCACCAGCACCAGCGGCCCCCGGCGGGAGAGCTCGAGATGGAAGCGCGAGACGGTCGGATCGGTCAGCTGCAACGTGTTGCCGTCTGCGGTGCCGACGGACACGGTGTCGACCTCGTCGCGCAGCGCCTTGCCCTGGTCAGGCCCCTGGGTGACCTGGAGCGACAGGGTGCGCATCGGCAAGCCGACGACGGTGACGGGCTGGGTTCCCTCGGTCGTCATGAACGTGCACCTAGACCGGCGCGCCCCTGCAGGCGAGGACCTGTTGGCTGAACCCGACAGGTGTCGGCCTGCCCCGACAGCGAAGTGTCACGGCCTCGTCGGAGCGCGGGTGGAACGCCGCTTGCGAAGGCCCTCGGAGTCTTCGCGGTCTCTTCCTCAAGGGGTTCTCCACATGCGCAGAGTCTTGGTTGCACTCACAGCGGTGTCATTGTTCGGCTGCCCACCAGAGCTGAATCAGATGGACGCCGGGTCGGCCGGTGGTGGCAACGCAGCGGGCGGCTCGGCGGCAGGCGGCTCGGCGGCAGGCGGCTCGGCGGCAGGCGGCTCGGCGGC
>JACSRE010000214.1 GCA_014879945.1 Myxococcus sp. | reverse complement strand
TCGAAGGACATCATCATCTCGGGCGGGGAGAATATCTCCAGCATCGAGATCGAGAGCGCGCTCCACCAGCATCCGGCGGTGCTCCTGGCGGCTGTGGTGGCGGCGCCCCATCCCAAGTGGGGCGAGGTGCCTTGCGCCTTCATCGAGTTCAAGGCCGGACGGAGCGCCGACGTCGAGGAGCTCTCCGCGCCCGTCACGCTCGCGGCCGGCAAGGCCGACACCGAGCCGACCCTGGCCTTCAAGGCGAAGGCGGCGCCGGGGCGCATCGTCGGCCGCGTCACCGTCGAGGGCGGGAGCGCCGCCGGGGTGACCGTCTTCGTGCACGGGCCGCAGAGCTCCGTGGCGGTGACGATGGCCGACGGCAGCTTCGAGAGCGCCGAGCTCCCCGATGGGCGCTACGTGGTGCGGGCGGTGGTGCGCGGGGCCGAGGTAGAGGAGCAGACGGCCTCCACCCGCCTCACCGCCGGCCGCCTCGAGAGCGAGCCCGTGCTGGCCTTCCGCTTCCCCGCCACCAGCACCGTCACCGGGCGGGTGACGTTCGCCGACGGCAGCGACGCCTCCAACCTGGCCGTCACCCTGGTGGGGCGCGAGGTGCGCGCCGCCCGCACCGGCGCGATGGGCGCCTTCAGCTTCGCCGGCGTCCCCGCGGGCGCGGCGGTGGTGAGCGTCGAGGCCCAGGACACGCGGGAGGGCCGGGTGTCGCTCGGCGTGGCGGTGAGCGGCGCGATGGTGGACGTGGGCGAGCTCGCGCTGACGCCGGTGGCGCGCGTGGGCGGCACGGTGACGTTCAACTCGGCCCCGGTGAGCGGCGCCGAGGTCTTCGTGGCGGGCACCGGGCTGGCGGCCCTCACCAACGCCATGGGGCGCTTCGAGCTCGGCCAGGTGCCGGTGGGCGACGTGACGCTGGTGGCGCGGGCGACGGGCCCGTCGCGTTCTGGCTCGGCGACGCAGCGCCTGGTGCGCGGCGGGAACATGGACGTCGCCCTCACCCTCACCGAGGAGCGCCGCGTCGGCACCGTCGCGGGGGTCGTCGGCTTCTCGGGGCCTCAGAGCCCCACCCTCATCTCCATCTCGGCGCCTGGCACCACCGCCACCTCGGCCGTAGCCGCGAACGGGGCCTGGTCGCTGACGCTGCCCGTCGGTGAATGGGAGGTGGTGGCCACAGCGCCCTTCCACCCTCGCCAGGTGCTGGGGCGGGTCGCCGTGTTGGAGAGCCAGACGACGAGGCTGCCGGCGGCGGTGCTCTCCTTCTTCGAGCCGCTGTGGGACTCGGGCGCCACCCTCAGCGGGCTCTCGTCCGTCACCTCCGCGCCCCAGGCGCCCTGGTTCGTCCTCTCGGCGCAGGACGCCCTTCAGAGCCGCGCGGTGCTGTTCAACCCACGTACGCGAGACGTCCGAGTGCTGGCCGTCGGCACGCCCGCCCTGACGCGCGTCTCGACGACGGGCCGCTACGTCGCCTTCGTGTTGTCGAGCCAGGTGATGACGTACGAGGTGGCGACCGGCCAGCTCCGCGCCTGGGCCAACAGCACCAACCTGACGAACCTCACGTTCTCCTCCGACGAGTCGGTGCTGTTCCTCGGGCGCACCAACGCGCTCGAGCGCCTGACGCTGGCGACGGGGGTGCTGGCGCGCTTCCCGCAGACGGGCGACGCGGTCGAGGTGAGGACGCACACGCCCGACCGCTGGCTCGTTCGTGAGCCGAGCGGCGACGTGCAGCTCGTCGAGCCCACCACGGTGACGCCGCAGCTGTTCACCAACGTCAGCGCGATGTTCGCGACCCCGACGCCCCTCGCGCTCGTCAACTGCGCCATCTCGTGCGCCCTCCAGGTGGTGGCGCCGACGGCGCGGGTCGCCAACCCGGTGGCGGGGAGCTGGCCGCCCAACTCGACTGTGTTCGCGAGCCCCGGCGACTTCCCGCTCGTGCTGAACCAGTCGACCGGGCAGCACTTCATCGTGCGCGCAGCCGACGGCACCGGCTACCCGCTCGCGCCCAACACGACCGGCTACACCTTCAACTCGACCGGCACGCGGCTGGCCTACACCTCGAACATCCTGGGCGTCATCTCGCTGCGCGAGGAGTCGCTGCCGCCGACGCCGACGACGACGCCGGTGGCGCAGAGCTCCGCGGGCTTCACGTTCTCATACGCGACGCCGACCCGGCTCCTGGCGTGGGACCCGGCTCGGCGGGTGGTGGACGTGCGCAGCGGGGTTGCCACCATCGACGCCAGCGTCGCCGCGGTGCCGGCCCCCGCGAGGCTGAGCGGGGCGTCCATCGCCTGGCCCTCGAGCCTCACCATGAAGTGGAAGGCCATCGTCGGCGATCGCGCCGCGGTAGATCTCGACGTGCCCGCCACCGTGTCGGCGCTGAGCGGGGGGGCGCGCGCCCTGGGGCCGGTGACCGACTTCGCCGCGTTCTCGTTCGACACGGCCACCTCGTGGGTCGTCGACGGGCGCCAGGGGACCGCCAGGCGAAACAGCCTGGGCCGCGTCGCCAGCTTCGGGCGGGAGGGCATGACCGAGATGGGGTTCCTCATCCGCAGCGGCTCAGTCGCGCTGCTCGTGTTCGACACCGACCAGGTCCTCGAGCACCAGGACCCCCGCTTCGCTGGGCTGGGGTTCCAGACGTTCGCCACCGCCGACATGACGCTGTGGCTGGCCACCGACGACGACCGCCGGGTCGTCTCTGCGGCGTGGCTGCGGTGAGCGCGCCTGCGGGCAACCCCTCGGCAGCGACCTCCGCAAGAACGTGACCGCCGCGGGCGGGCGCCTTTGCTGAACGTGTCCTCCCGTTCAGCGAAGCGACCACCCGCGGCGGCGTGACGGCCTGTGACTGAGCAGCTCGTTACTGGTCGCCGAGCAGCTCGGCGTGACGCGCGGCGAGCAGCTGGGCCACGTTCCACGGCGCGAACTGAATGAGCTGCTGCTGCAGGTCGCTCATCCCCGGCTGCTCCTGGAAGGCCGGCGCGAGGCCCTGCGCGAAGCCCAGCAGGTTGTCGATGGAGCCGAAGTTCTGCACCGCCGCCCCCATGAAGCCCAGGCCCGTGGGGCTGAGCGCCGCCGCCGCGCCCGCGCCGTCGCCGATGAGGTTCTTCGCGAAGCGGGTGGCGAAGTCGGTGACGTTGGCGACGGTGTCTGTGACGCCCTTCACCAGCTCAGCGCCTTTCCCCACCATACTCACCAGCGACCCGATGCCTGGAATCACCGAGAGCATCTTCCCGATGGGGCTGTTCTTGATGAAGTCGCCCACCGCGCCCGCGATGGAGCCGACCGTCTTGGCGATGCCCGAGACCGCCTTGCCGATGGACTCGACCGCGCCACCGATTGCCTGACCGACCTTCTTGATGCCGTCTGCGATGAAGCCCATGGTGATTCTCCTCGAGAGGGTGAATGCGTGAGTGCGACGTGAAACGGTTCAGCGAAGGGTGCGCTTCATCGAGCGCTTGAGGTCGTCGGCGAGGGCTGGGTCGGCCGCCACGGCGGGCGTCGGCGTCGGGGCTCGCGCGCCCACCCGGGGCAGGTCATCGAAGCTCGAGGTGCGGCCCGACATCTCGATGACGCTCTTCTCGGCGCGGAGGAAGCCGTGCACGTTCGCGGCCGTCGGCGGCTTGCACCCGTGCTGGCGCAGCACCTCGTCGCTGGCCACCATGAACTGGGGCTCCTCGCCCGTCACCTTGAAGTGGGCGACGAGGCCCGCGTAGTCCTCGACCGAGAGGTTCAGGTTCTTCGCGATGGCCCTGGTGCGCGGGTCAGCGGCGACGCGGGCGCGGAGGGTCTCAATCTGCTGCTGGGTGTCGGCGTTCATACCGAAGAGAACGCACCAGCTCGGCCCGGTGGGACATGGGGCGGCGGCGCCGCCTGATCTTCACGCCTTGAAGGCCCGGAACTTCACCGCCACCAGCGCCAGGCCTCCCAACAGCAACAGGCCGAGGAAGAGCGCCCCAAGGAAGAGGGCGACGGTGGTCCGCGCGCGGCCCCGACGAGGCGCCTCACCCCGCGCGATGGCCGCGCGCTCGACCAGGGCCAGGCCGACGCCCAGCGGTCCCGCCAACATGGCCGCAGGCGTCAGCGCCAGGCTCAGGACGGGGACGAAGGGGGCGCAGCACAGGCCGACGAGCGAGAACGCCGCCAGGCCCACGCTCCAGCTGGAGCGCGACGAAGGCGCCGCCTCGACGACGCGCTCACACGCAAGGCACAGCGGCGGCAGGCGCGCCGGCACGAGACACGCCTCGCAGCAGAAGCCGCCGCAGCGGCTGCAGACGGAGAGCGCCGGCAGAGCCGAATGAACGGCGCACTGCGCCCCCTCGGCCGGCGTCACCTCAACGCCCCGCCGGGCTCAACACCAGGCGGTTCTGCAGGTCGTCGATGCGGACGCCGGGCTGGCGCAGCGCGCGCTTCTGGAGCGCCTCGGCCTCGACGCCCGACTCCTGCGCCACGCGGGCCAGCGTCGTCGTCCACGGAATGGAGCGCCCACCGTCGGCCTCCACCCGCCCCATCAACGCCAGCTCCTGCAGCACCAGGGCCCAGGCCTTCGAGACCGCCTGCTCCGACAGCAGCGCCGCGGTCTGCCCGTTCAAGTCGAGGAAGCTCGAGGCCACCGCGCGAATGGCCAACGAGATGAGCGAGGTGCGCTCCATCTCGTCCTGCAGGTACGAGCGCTCCACCACCGTCACCCGCGTCTCCATCAGCGCCGAGACCGTGGCCAGCCGTGGGTTGTTCGTCAGCACCGCGGCTTCGCCGAACATCTCGCCCGGCCCCAGCAGCCGCAGGTTCTCCTTCTTCCCGGCCACCATGCGCGTCACCTGACAGTGCCCGTCGAGGATGATGTACGCGCAGTCGCCCGGGTCGCCTTCCTTCACGATGACGTCGCCCGGCTGGAACGTCTGCTCCGGCAGGCGCGCGGTGCCGTGAATGAACTCCTCGAGCTCTCTTCGCAGCTCCGCCACCGTCTGAAACCGCTGCGCCTTCTCGGGCGCGAGCGCCTTGCGGCAGATGCTCGACAGGCGCGGCGGCATCGGCCGGCCTGGCGGCGCCACCACCTCGGGCGCAGGGAAGGTGGCCGCGCGCGCCAGCTCGAGCGTCTCTTCCGCCGTCGCCGCCACGTACGGCGGCTTGCCCACCAGCAGCCGGTACACCATGCCGCCCAGGAGGAAGACGTCGGTGCGCTCGTCGATGAGGTGGTTGGCCCCGCGCGCCTGCTCGGGCGCCATGTACGCCGGCGTGCCCACCGCGCGCCCGTCGTCTTCGCCCTCTTTGGGCAGCTGGTCCTTGCGCCGCGCCAGGCCCCAGTCGACGACGTAGATCTGCCCGTGGTCGCCCACCATCACGTTGGCCGGCTTCAGGTCGCAGTGGATGATGCCCTTCGAGTGCGCGAACGACACCGCGTCGCACACGCGGATCATCACCTCGAGCGCCGCGAAGAGCGCCTCGATGCCGCCGTGCTTGTTCTTCTCGAGCATCTGCTGAAACGTCGAGCCCTCGAGCACCTTCATGGTGAAGCAGGTCGAGCGCTTCTTGTCGGCCGACAGCGCGTAGACCGGCGGCACGTTGGGGTGGTCGAGCTGCGCGGTGATGCGCGCCTCGTCGACGAAGGTGGCCAGGGCGTCGTCGTCCTTCATCAGCTCGGGCCGCAGCACCTTCAGCGCCACCTCGCGCCCCAGGGTCTCGTCACGCACCCGGTACACCTGCGACATGCCGCCCTTGCCCAACAGGCCGAGGTCCGTGATGTCCCAACCCGGAGGCGCGGGCTGGTTCAGCGCGTTCGGGTCGTTCTTGTTCCAGAACATGCGGGCGGCCCCTCCAGAGCGAAGCGCCGGTCTACGACAGCCGGTCGCGCCCTGCCACGGGCACTCGCGCTACGCTTTCGCGCATGCGCCGTCTGCTCGTGGTTCTGCTCCTGGTGGTGTCTGGCGCCTCGTTCGCGAAGGCCAAGAAGAAGAAGGGCCACTCGGCCAAAGGCGCGGTGCTGATCAACGGCGAGCAGGTCGAGGTGAAGTGGAGCGACGGCGACTCGTTCAAGTTCAAGTCGGGGAAGTACGAAGGCCGCGGCACCCGGCTGGTCGGCTTCAACACCCTCGAGGCCTACGGCCCGGTGCACCGCTGGGGCACGTGGACGCCGCAGGAGCTGTTCGCGCTCGCCGAGTCGTCCTCTCAGGTGGCCGGCGACACGGTGTGGACCTGCACCACCGACGGCAAGGTGGACGGCTACGGCCGCGTGCTGGTGGACTGCCCCGACCTCGCGGAGGAGATGATTCGCCAGGGCCAGGCGCTCGCCTACGCGGTCGAGGGCACCTCACCGGAGCGCCTCCTCGCGGCCCAGCGTGAGGCGATGGCGGCCGGCCGCGGCATGTGGGCCAGGGGCGTGGTGAAGGGCGTCATCACCAGCCTGCACTCGGCGGGCGAAGACGGCGGCGACGACGAGGCCGGCGCCTACAACCGCGTCGTCGACACCCGCACGGGCAGCGCCACCAAGCGCGCCCACCAGAAGAAGTACGCGACGTGCGAAGAGGTCTGCGAGACGACCGACGGCGACGTGTCGTGCATGGTCTACGTACCCTTCAAGCACCGGTACAAGAACAAGCCTGACTGCCTGAAGTGAGCGCTCACTCCGACGTCGTGCCGCGCGCGGCCTTCTCGACCCGGTCCTTGTTGGCGCCGATGAAGGCCTCGACCGCCTCGTCTTCGAGCTCCAGGTCGCGCAGCACGCCCGGGTAGACGCCCTTGAAGGCCGGAGAGCCCTCCGCGCCGCGCAAGCGGAAGCTCATCTTCAGCACCGCCGCGCCCCACAGCCGCTCCTCCAGCGTCTTCACCCTCGCCACGAGCACTCCTTTTCACGTCACCCGCTGCGCTGCCGTGCGCTCAATTGTCACGGGCGGCCAGCGGTGAGAGCGGTATAGCGTGCGCCGCTGTCATGGCACCACGAACGGCATCACGAAACACCCCGGTGGCGGTCTCGGTCATCATGGGCAGCGCCTCGGACTGGGACACGATGAAGCACGCCGTGGTGACGCTGGAGCGCTTCGGCGTCTCGTGCGAGCGCCGCGTCGTCTCGGCCCACCGCACGCCGGAGCTGATGGTGGAGTTCGCCAAGGAAGCGCGCGCCCGCGGCCTCAAGCTCATCATCGCCGGGGCGGGAGGCGCCGCGCACCTGCCGGGCATGGTGGCGTCGTTGACGTCACTGCCGGTGCTGGGCGTGCCGGTGCAGTCGAAGGCGCTGTCGGGCGTCGACTCGCTGCTCTCCATCGTGCAGATGCCCAGCGGCGTGCCCACGGCCACCTTCGCCATCGGGCCCGCCGGCGCCACCAACGCCGCGCTCTTCGCGGTGCGCCTGCTCGCCCTCGACGACGCCGAGCTGCACAAGCGCCTCGAGGCCTTCCGCGTCGAGAACGCCGAGAAGGCCCGGGCCTCGACGGGCGAGCTGGCCCTCGACGGCGAGCGGCCACGGAAGGCGAAGCCGTGACGGTCGGGATTCTGGGCGGCGGGCAGTTGGGGCTGATGTTGGCCGAGTCACTGCGAAAGCTCGACACCCCGGTGCTGGTGCTCGAGCCCGACGCCGAGGCGCCCTGCGCGCAACGGCTGGCCGGGGTGGTGGCGGCGCCGCTCGACGACGCCAGCGCGCTCGCCGACTTCTTCGGGCGCTGCACGCGCGTCACCTACGACTCCGAGAACATCCCCTCGGCGCCCCTGACGCCCTTCGCCGCGAAGCTCGCGCCGTCGCTGCGGGTGTTGCAGGTGTCGCAGCACCGCGCGCTCGAGAAGCGCTTCCTCTCGCAGCACGGCTTTGGGCCGGTGCAGTTCGAGGTCGTCGAGGCCAGCGCCTCGCTCCATGAGGCCGCGCGCCGCTTTGGCCTGCCCTGCGTCGTGAAGTCGTCGCTGGGCGGCTACGACGGCAAGGGCCAGCACCGGGTGCGCACCGAGCACGACCTCTCGATGCTGCCGGAGCGGGGCGCCGAGTGGGTGCTCGAAGAGGTGCTGACGCTCGAAGCCGAGGTCTCGTGCATCGTGGCCCGCGACGACGCGGGCAGGGCCTTCTCGTTTCCGGTGTTCGAGAACCTGCACACCTCGCACGTGCTCGACGTGACGGTGTTGCCCGCGCGCGTGGACAAGGCGCTGCAGCACGAGGCCCGTGAGCGCGCGCAGGCCATCGCGGCCGCGCTCGAGGTGGTGGGCCTGTTGACGGTGGAGTTCTTCATCGGCGTGGGCCGTGACGGGCACCGCAAGCTGCTGGTCAACGAGCTGGCGCCGCGCGTCCACAACTCGGGCCACGTCACGCGCCAGGCCTGCACCGTCAGCCAGTTCGACGTGCTGGCCCGCATCGTGTCAGGGGTGCCGGTGACGAGCCCCGAGCTGCACCCCGGCGGGTGGTGCATGGGCAACCTGTTGGGAGACGTCTGGCTCGCCCAGGGCCGCTCCGGTGGCGCGCTCGACCTCACGGCGTGGGAGCGCTTCCCGCAGGTCGTCGACGTCTACCTGTACGGCAAGCGTGAGGCCCGCCCGATGCGCAAGATGGGGCACTTCGTGGTGCACGCCGCGACGGCGACCGAGGCCGCCGAGGTGGCGCATCGCTTCCGCGCGGCCTTGATGCAGTCGTAAGGCGAAGAGTTCGACGGACCCGAGTGGTGAAGCCGCAGTGGGGATTTCTCCCTGGGCCAGTCCGGCGCTCTCCCCCTGAGCTACGGCCGCGTGGAGTGCGACCGGCAGGATTCGAACCTGCAACCTCCGGATTCAGTGTGCGTGTAGGGCCTCATCGGCCGGGTCCATCTGGGTGAGAGAGACGGCGGGCGCGCCGGTTCCTGACGTGTTCGAGGGTGACCTCGGCGGGCCTCGCGGTTATTCGCACCGCCGTGCAGTCGCGCCGCGGCACCTGGCTCATCGCGTTGTCCTCCGTCTTCTTCGCGGTGATGGCGGTGCTGGCGCGGCACCTCTCGAAGAGCGTGCCCGTCTCACAGCTGGCGTTCAGCCGCTTCACCGTCGGCGCGCTGATGATGGTGACGCTCTTCGTGGTGCAGCAGCGGCCGCCCCAGCTCAAGCACGGCAAGAAGCTGCTGCTGCGCGGCCTCTTCGGCACGGCGGCGGTGCTGACGTACTTCTTCGCCATCGAGCGGCTCGGCAGCGGCCCCGCCACGGTGCTCAACTACTGCTCGCCCATCTACGCCGCGCTCTTCGCCAGCCTCTTCTTGAAGGAGCGCCCAAGCGGCCTGGCGCGCGTCGGGCTGGGCCTGGCCACCATCGGCGCGGTGCTCGTCTCGCTGGCGACGGGTGAGTTCTCGCGGCCGCTCCACCCGGGGCTGGGCGGGCTGGCGGGGCTCGCGTCGGGCATCTTCGGCGGCGCGGCCATCACCACCATTCGTTCGCTGCGCCACGACACCAACTCGCAGACGGTGCTGTTCGCCTTCTCGGGCGTCGGCATGCTGGTGTCGGCGCCGCTGGCGCTGATGGGCTGGGTGCCGCTCGACGGCGCGCTGCTGTGGCTGGTGTTGCTGATGAGTCTGCTCTCGGTCGGCGGCCAGCTGCTCTTCACCCTCGGCATGGGCTTCACCACCGCCACCGCCGGGAGCGCCACCACCCAGCTGGTGCCGGTGCTGGCCTGGGTGCTGGGCGTCACCCTGTTGGCCGAGCCCGTCGAGGCGCTGTCGCTGGTGGGCGCGGCGCTGTGCGTCAGCGGCGTCGTGCTGGGCGCGCTGAGGCAACCGGTGGCCAGCCGCTGACGACAACCCTCGTGGCTGGCCGGCCGAGGGGTGCGAGCGGGTGTGAGAAGGGCCTCCAGAAACGCGACGGGTGGTGGGAGCGGTGTAGACTGCGGCCACCTTCGTGGCAGGTCAGCCCTTCATTGCTCCCTCGACAGCGCTCGACAGGCGCCAGCTTGGGAAGTTCGAGGTCCTGTGTCGCCTCTCTGCCGGCGGCATGAGCCAGATCTATCTGGCGACCCAGTCGGGCATCGGCGGCTTCCGCAAGCTGGTGGTGCTCAAGACGATTCTCCCCGACATCGGCGGCGAAGAAGACTTCGTGCGCATGTTCCTCGAGGAGGCGCGCACCACCGCCGCCTTCAACCACCCGAACATCGCGCAGGTGTTCGAGCTCGATGTCGACGCGGGCGAGCTCTTCATGGCGATGGAGTTCGTCCAGGGCTGCACGCTGGTCGAGATGGCGAAGGCCTGCCGCGCGGCGAAGGAGCCGATTCCGGTGGGCTTCACGCTCCAGAGCGTGCGCGACACGGCCCTGGCGCTCCACTACGCGCACAACTTCACCGACGCGCGGGGGCGCCGGCAGATCGTCATTCACCGCGACGTCGCCGAGAAGAACATCATGGTGACGTACGAGGGCGTCACCAAGCTGCTCGACTTCGGCATCGCCAAGGCGCTCGGCCGCTCCAGCCGCACCAGCGTGGGCATGGTGAAGGGCACCTCGGGCTACATGTCGCCCGAGCAGATTCGGGGGGAGCCGCTCGACGCGCGCTCCGACGTCTTCTCGCTCGGGGTGGTGGCGCACGAGTGCCTCACCGGCCTGCGCCTGTTTCACGGCAAGAACGCCGAAGAGGGCATGGTGGCGGCGCTCAACACCACCGTCGCCCCGCCCTCGCGCACCAACCCCGAGGTGACCGCCGAGGTGGACGCGGTGGTGATGAAGGCGCTCCAGCGCAAGCGTGAAGATCGCTACAGCACCGCGCTCGAGTTCGGCCGCGCGCTCGAGAAGGCCGCGCCCGGGCTCATCTGGCACCCGGAGCAGTCGGCCGAGCTCGTCTCGCGGCACTTCAAGGACCGGCGCGCCGAGACCCGCCGGCTGCTCGAGGCCACCAACTACGGCAGCGAGACGACGGGAGAGCTTCGCATCGACAAGCTGATGGCGATGGTGAAGACGGCCGCGCCCGCGCAGCCGCCCGGGCCGGTCTTCACGCCCATGCCGACGCCCGCGCCCACCGCCGCGCCCCTGCCCGCGCCCACGCCGCCCACGGGGCTCCCCAACAGCCTCAGGCGGCCGAGCCAGCCCGTCACCGCCGTCGTCCCACCACTGGCGCCGTTGATCGAGCCCGAGACCAACCCGGCCCGCCCCAAGGTGCTGCGGGGAGCGCCGGCGGCAGCCGAGGTGGGCAAGCCGGCCGTCGGCGCCGTCAGCGCCCCGCTGGTGGTGCGGCTGACGCCTCCGGCGAACTACGACGACGACGACAGCGAGGCGAAGACCATTCCCGCGGCGGCGCTGCCCGATGAAATCAAGGCGCTGCGCGCGAAGCTGTTGGGCACGAGGCCTCCGAGCCCGCAGCCGCGAACCGATCAGCAAGCCGCCTTCCCAGATGCGCCCTCGGTGGTGGTGGCGGTGGAGGCCGGTGACGCCCGGCGCCCGGCGCCGCCGGCGAACGTGAAGACCATCCCCGCGTCGGCGGTGGCGGCCCGCACCAACACCGGAGACACCGTCAGCATCACCTCGCGCGGCGCCGCGGCTGAGGAGTGGACCGACGAGGAGCCGGAGGCCAAGACGGCCATCGGGCTGCCCTTCGAGTCGAACCGGCTCCAGCGCCGAACGGCGCCACCGGCCCAGCCCTCGGCCCGCACCACGGCGCGCGAGAACGACGACGACGACGAGGACTTCAAGCAGACGGTCGCGGCGGCGACGTCGGGTCGCTCGACGGTGCTGGTGGTGGCGGTGCTGGTGCCGCTGTTCATCGCCGCCGTGCTCGCGGTGCTCTACGCCGCCGGGCTGCCGCCCTTCTCGCGCGACGACGCGCCCGCCCCCTCCCGGACGACGGTGGAGCCGATTCCGATGCCGAAGCCGAAGCCGTCGCCCGCCGACGGCTAGTTCGGGCCGAGGCTCCCCGACGACGCCTCTTCGCGGTGGTCGTGGCCTGGCCCGCCGAAGGTGCCAATCCACGGCTCTTCTGGCACGTCGAGGCCCGGCACCAGAAACTGCCTGAAGGCCGCCGAGCTCCCGGCGAAGGGCGGGTCACACTTCCCACACGCGGGCGCGCCGTCTGACGAGGTGGCGCCCTCCATCAGGCCCAGGGTGTTGAGGCCGAGCTCGAACAGCTGCGCCGGCGTGCGCGGCGCCATCAACAGCGGGCACGAGAACGCCTCGGAGCCGTCGTTGACGTGAATGGCCCGCAGCGAGATGGGTGTCAGCGCGTTCGTGCCGTCTTCGACGAAGGTCAACGCCACCGTGCGGTGCCCTTGCGGGACGCGCCACTTCGCCAGGCGAATCTGGTCGGACCAGAAGTGACTGGAGGCCGGCAGCTGGTGCGTCCACCGCAGCGAGTTGAGCCCGGCTTCGTACCCGCTGAGCGTCGAGGCGCCCTCGACCGGCGCCGGCATGAAGCGCGCGTCAGAGATGACGATGCGGCCCAGCGCCTGGGGCAGGGCGAACGCCGGAGCGCCGGTCGCGGCCAGCAACGCGACGCTGCCGTTCTCGGGGTAGAGCAGCCCCCGCGCCACCGCCAGCTCGCCGCCCGGCATGTTGGTGTCGGTCACCTTCCACCGCGGCACGCCGTCGCGGGTGTAGCTCATGGTCAGCGTGGGGCGGTCTGGCTTGAGGGGCGCCTGGGTGCTGGTGGTGGGTGAGAAGGCGATGAAGAGGTTGCCCACCGCGTCGGCCACCACGCCGTAGGGGTGCGGGTGGTTGCAGCCCTCGAGCAGCGGGTCCTCGATGCGCTGGCCGTTGATCAACTGCCCCCGCGCGTCGAGCGTCACCAGGAAGTAGCGGCGGCACTGGGTGTTCGGGCTCGGGGTCGCGCTGTTCGGGTACGCCTCGAAGAGCGCGGCCATGCGGTCGCTGCCCTGCACCACCAGCCGCGCCAGGAAGATTTGAGAGGCGATCATCAAGAAGTCGGGCCGGGCGGTGCGCACGTCGAAGCTCCACACCGTGGCGCCAGTGGCCGGGTCGATGGCGGTGACGCGGCCGTTGGGGCTGGCGGGGTAGTCGGCGCAGACCAGCCGCGGCCCCCAGAGGATGCACCGGCGGGACACGCCCAGCGGGGTCGGCCGGGCCCGGTCGGTGTTGGCGCGCAGCAGCACCGGCGTCTGGAAGAAGCCGCCCAGCGTCATGTCGCCGTTGGGCTCCATCACGAAGTCGTGGAGCTGCACCGGCATGCCGGCGTCCACGGTGGCGGTGTCGAGGCTCCAGCGGGGCATCAGGGCCTCGGCGGGCGGCCTGACGCAGGCGTCATTGACGCAGAGCCCGCGCGCCTGGCACGGCGAGGCCTCGGCGCAGACGTAGCCGTCGGGAGGGTCCCTCACCACGCAGGCGCCCTCGAGGCAGATCTCAGCGGCCCGGCAGGTCTGCAGCGTGCCGCAGGTCGTCCCGTCGGCCACCGGCGCCAAGCCACAACCCTGCTTCGCGTCGCACACGCCCCGCTGGCACTTCCCGTCGCCGGGGCAGGGCGGCGCGGGCAGGAACTCGCACCCCAGGGTGGCGTTGCAGACGTCGATGGTGCACCGGTCATCGTCGTCGCAGACCTTCGGCGTCCCCACGCAGCGGCCGGCCTGACAGCTCGCCTCGAGGATGCACGCGCTCTGTGGGTCGCAGCTGGTGCCGTCGGCCGCGGTCGTCTCGACGCACCTCTGGAGGACGACGTCGAAGGTGGCGGTGGCGCAGGTGGACGAGGGCGTGCAGGGTGGAATCACGCGCGCCGCGGCGTCGATGGCCAGCAGCAGGGGCGGTTCTCCCTCGCTGGTGACCGAGAGCGTTCGCGACAGCCGGCCCGGCACCGTGGGAATGAACTGGAGCGTCAGCTCGGTCTCACCCGCGGGCAACACCTCGGGTGGGCTCAACAGCGAGATGGGCTCGTCGGGCTGCTGCCAGGCCACCTGCACCGCCGCCCGACCGTCGTTGACGATGCTGACCGCCAGGGTGCGCGGCTGTTGGTCGGCGAACACCGGCTCGAACTGCACGCGGTCCACGGGGAACCGCAGCCGGTTGGTCGTCGCCTCGAGCTTCTCGTCCTTGCAGGCGCTCACCAGGCACAGGGCCATCACCGACAGCATCAGCCGCCTGGCTGCGGTGCGACGCGGAGGTCGGATGGGCACCTGCCATGATTCTGTCATCGGACCCCGGGGGTTACGAGCCCCGTGCCAACGCCTGCTTCTCCTGTTGTTCAAATGATCATCAGATCAGTCGTGACAGCAGTAGGGTCGACTTCTCCTGTTGAGAGCTCGAGACCTGAACGGTTTCAAAGAGTTGGCCCCAACCCTCCTGTGTGAAACACCCGGTGCTCTCCCCAGCGTCCCACATGGGCTTCGGGTGAAGGTGCCTTTCCCACACGGTGCGGAAGTCTGAGGGCGTCTTTTTGACCGGGCTCCACAACGAATCCACAGGCCTGCTCGGGCTAGAGTTCTGCCGCGAATGGCACTGCCGGCACGTGGGGACCGGGTCGGAAAGTACGAGCTGCTGACGCCGCTGACGTCGGGAGGCATGGCCGAGCTCTTCCTGGGCACGACGGTCGGCCCGGGCGGGTTTCAGAAGCACGTCGTCATCAAGCGCATTCTGCCCGACGCCTCTCGTGACGAGACGTTCATGCGCATGTTCCTCGACGAGGCGCGCATCACCGCGGGCTTCTCGCACCCCAACATCGCGCAGGTCTACGACCTGGGAGAAGACGAGCAGGGCCTGTACGTGGTGATGGAGTTCATCCCCGGCCAGAACCTGAACCAGGTCGTCTCGATGTGCGCGAAGAAGCAGCACATCCTCCCGCTGGGGTTCTCGGTGTCGGTGGTGAACGACTGCGCGCTCGCGCTGCACTACGCGCACACCTACGTGAAGCCCTCGGGCGAGCGGTACCCGGTGGTGCACCGCGACGTGGCGCAGAAGAACATCATGGTGGGGTGGGACGGGCAGACCAAGCTGCTCGACTTCGGCATCGCGAAGGCGGCCGGCACGCTCTCTCGCACCAAGGTGGGCACGGTGAAGGGCACCGCCGGCTACATGTCACCGGAGCAGGTGGTGGCCAAACCGGTCGACGGGCGCAGCGACGTCTTCTCGCTGGGCGTGGTGCTGTGGGAGATGGTGACGGGCCAACGCCTGTTCGCGGCCGACACCGAGCTGGCCGAGATGAAGCTCATCCTCGAGGCGAAGGTGGAGCGGCCCGACGAGGTGGAGCCGGTGGTGCCCACGCCGCTGGCCGACATCATCATGCGCGCGGTGGCGAAGGAGCCCGCCGACCGGTGGTCGAGCGCCAAGGAGCTCTCGAAGGCCCTCGCCGCGCGCTGCCCGGAGCTGCTCTTCGACGCCGAGGAGCGCTCCCAGTTCATGCGCGAGATGTTCGCCGACCGCATCGAGCAGACGCGCAAGCTGTTCGAGCTCTCGAAGCAGTCAGCCTCCGAGACCGAGGTGCAGAAGCTCGCGAAGTCGATTCAGGAGAGCGCGATGTCGCAGCCGGTGCTCAAGCCGGTGACGGGCCGGTCGAAGCAGGGGCCCAGGAAGCAGAAGCAGCACTCGGCCGAAGACGAGAAGCTGCTCGAGCTGGCGATCCGCGTCGACCAGGTGGCCGCGGGCGCCGAGCTGCACAAGCCCAGGCGCACCTGGGGCGGGCCGTTGATCATCGGCGTGGTGGCGCTGCTGGCGCTGGCCGTCGGCAACCGGCTGCTGTTCCCCGAGAAGCGGGTCAGCTCGAGCGGCCTGACGATGTGGGACGGCGAGCCGGAGGAGGGAGGGAGCGAAGAAGGAACCCCCAGGCGCCCTGAGAAGACCGCCCCGGTTCAAGGCGTCATGCCCAGCGTGATTCCAGGCGCCGACTCGCGCAGCCCCGACGACGAGGCGCCGCGCGCCGACTCCCAGCCCATCGCGCTGCCCTCGAAGCCGTCAGTGCCGGTAGCCGAGCCGAAGAGCCCCGAGCCGAAGCCGCGACCAAAGCCTTCCGCCCAACCTCAGGGCAGCGGCGACGTGCTGCTGGCGCTGCTCCCCGAGGGGGCGAAGGTCTTCAAGGGCCGCGAGGAGCTGGGGAACGGCCGCATGGTGTCGTTCTCGCTCCCCGCGGGCACCCACATGCTCACCATCGTCGGCCCTGACGGCCTCAAGCGACGGCTGTCGGTGCAGGCCTCGGCGTCGAAGAAGCTCAGCTTGAAGCTGAACGTGCACGAGCTGCCGACCCAATGACCACGAGGGCGCATGACGCCATCGACGCGCGGTGGGCCGCGCCAGTGCGCTGCGTCACCGCTGCGTCGGCGGGTGGTGAAGTGAAGCCGTACGAGGTGCCTGTCACGTCCGGGTTACGCTCCTCCAGGCCGAGTTCTTCCGAGGTCCTCCCGCCGGTAGGGTCCGCCGCCCTCGTGACCGGGAGTCAGGGTCGATGCCGATGACGTCACCGATGAAGGTCGATCAGCCTCGCGTTGGCCTCGATGACTCCCTCATCGGTCGCACCATCTCGGGCAAATGGCGGGTCGAGAAGCGCCTGGGCGCGGGCGGCATGGGCACGGTGTACCTGGCGACCGACCTGACGGTGGACCGGCCGGTGGCGCTCAAGTTCCTCTTGCCCGCGCTCGCCGCCGAGACGGAGTACCGCGCGCGCTTCGAGCAGGAGGCGCGGGTGATGGCGAAGGTGGACCACCCGAACCTCGTCACCCTCTACGGCGTCGAGCGCGACGGCGAGGTGCCCTTCCTGGTGATGAAGCACGTCACCGGGCGCACCCTGGCCCGCTTCATCAAGGAGCGCGGGAAGCTCTCGCTGACCGAGGCGATGCCCCTCATCAAGCAGATGGGCGCGGCGCTGACGGCGCTCCACTCGCAGGGCTACGTGCACCGCGACCTCAAGCCCGGCAACGTCATCGTCTCGGACGACGGGCACGTCACCCTGCTCGACTTCGGCCTCATTCGTTCTCACGACACCGGGCTGACGCGGCCGGGCGTGGCGCTGGGCAGCCCCTTCTACATGTCGCCCGAGCAGGCCCTCGCCGACACCGTCGACGCGCGCTCCGACCTCTACACGTTCGCGGTGGTGCTGACCGAGCTGCTGGCCGGCAAGCGCCCCTTCACCGAGACCGACGCCCACGCGGTGTTGCTCGCGCACCTCGAGAAGCTGCCCACGCCGCCGCACGAGCTGGAGCCCTCGATTCCGCTCGGCGTCTCGAACGTGCTGCTGACCGCGCTCGAGAAGAGGCCCGCGAACCGGCAGCAGTCGGTGGCGGAGTTCATGTCGCAGCTGTCAGAGGCCGCGGCGGTGTCGGCCACCATGGTGGTGCCGCAGCCGCTCGCGCCGACGGTGAACGCGAGGGCCACGTCAAGGAAGGGCGACTCGGGAAGGCAGAGGCCGCTGGGAGAAGGTGAGCCCGAGCCCACCCGCGCCGAGTCGCCCCTCGCCGGCAGCAGGCGGCCCACCACGCGGCCCGAAGACGACGACGAGTCCACCGTCTCGGCCAGGACGCGCGCGCGCCGCGCCCTCGAGGCCGGGAAGGAGGGGCAGGGCACCGACGTCAGCGTGCCCGTCACCCCGGAGCCCGCGCGGGGGACGGCCTCGTCGAAGCGCACGCTCCTCGAGACGCCCGTCGTTCCACTCACGCCGGCCGAGTCATCACAGACCGTCATCGGCCTCGACGAGGTGAAGGCCTCGCAGCAGACGTTGTCCGCAGTCTCTGAAGTCACGCCGGCCTCGACGAACGACTCGTCGAAGACGCTCGCGGTGTTGAGCCCGGTGCCCGAGGCCTCGACCGACCCCAGCGCGCCGGTGCTCCAGGTGCCTCGCGCGGCTGGAAAAGTCAGGTCGGCGCGGCGGCCGACCCTCATCACGCCCGACACGCCGCCGTGGGTCTTCGTCGCCATCGGCAGCGGCGCGGTGCTCATCGTCGCGTTGGTGCTGTGGTTGGTGCTGAGCTGAGCCCTGCCGTGAAGCGCACCAAAGCCCAGCTGAAGGCCGAGCTCCTCGCCGTCCTCGAAGACACCCTCGCGGCCCTCGAGCGCGCGCACGCCGACGCGCGGGCCGGCGCCACCCACGAAGAGGCCAAGCCCGAGAACGACAAGGACACCCGCGCGCTGGAGCAGAGCTACCTCGCGCGGGGCCAGGCGATGCGCATCGAGGCGTTGAAGGCGGGGCTGGCGAGCCTCAGCGTGATGGCGCTGACGCCGACCGACAGCGCGAAGGCAGGCGCCCTGGTGGAGGCCGAAGACGACGACGGCGAGGCGCTCGCCTATTTCGTCGCGCCCGAGGGTGGCGGCACCAGGCTGCAGGGGGGCGTGCTGGTCGTCACGCCGCTGTCTCCCGTCGGCGCTGCGCTCATCGGCAAACGCGAGGGCGACGAGGTCGAGCTTCGGGTCGCGGGCAAGGCGCGTCAGCTCACCATTCGCCGCGTGTCCTGAGCGCGCGCTGACGAAAAGTGTCACCGGCTGCGCCGTGTTTCGTCGCAAGCGTGAGCGAAGGCGAGGGCTTCTGGCCCGTCGCGAGGTTGGCACCGCGCGTGCTTCGGGAGGGCCGGTGTTCCTGCGCCGACGAAGCTTCGCCCCGAGGTGGCTGGTGCTGTTGGCGGCCGTGCTGCTGCTCCGGGCGGGGTGGAGCTGGAGCCTCTGGGCGCTGGTGCTCCTCGCGCCCGCCCTCGTCGGGGCGCGTTGGCGCTGGCGCCTGACGGCCTTGCTGCTCACCCCGTTGGCGGTGGGCCTCGCTGCGTTCGCGGGAGGCGTGGTGGCGTACACCACGGGCACCGCGACCAGGCAGGGGTACGGACTGCCCGGCGTCGAGTACTGGAACTTGAGCCGCGACAGCCGCGTCTCGCGCACCACCTCGGGTTGCGTGGTGATGGGGCATGAGGAGCTCACCATGGTGCCCAACAACCTGGCGGTGGAGCTCATGGGCCGGCTCTTCGGAGCCATGCCCGGCAGCTACCGGGGGCCCTACCCCACGCGCGCGGAGGCTTCGGCGCTCGTCGAGGCTGGCGCCGCGCCGCTCGACTTCTCGGAGCTCACCGCTGGGCGGCTTCACCTCGCCGGTCGCGCCTTCCACCTCGAGCCCGAGCTCCACCAGTTCATCGCATGGCTGGAGCGGCGCCGGGACGAAGGGGCGCCGCGCTCGGCCTCGGGAGTGCTCGCCTGGCCGTTGGCGGTCATTCGTTCAGGCGCCGCGCCGAACGGCTTGGTGTTCCTGGTGGACCTCGAGGGCCAGCGCCTGGTGGCCGTCTACGACGACAGGCGCTCCCGGTAGGCCGGCGGCTCTGGCTGATCAGCCAGGCGGTGTCGGCAGCGCCACCGCGGCCTGGGCCTTCTTCTCGAGGTGTCGGCCCCACGCCGCGCGCGCCAGCCCGGCGCCGAGGAGCGCGGGCGTCGCCACCACACACAGGGGACACACCGCGCCTGCGACCGCGCCGAGCACACCGACCGCGCCGACGCCGAGGCCGGCCTTCAGCCACTCGAGCCCCTGGCCATGGGCGAGCCGACCGTCTCGAAGGAGCTCTGCGGGTGTTCGGGCTTTCGTCATGGCGGGGAGGGAGAGCCTTTCACGCCGGCGGGAGATTCAGGCAGGGTGCTCCCTGGAAGATGAACCCCTCAGGCCGGTTCCCGGCTCCGAGGGCCCACCTCAGCCTCTGGAGCCCCATGAAGCGCTTCCTCCTCGTCATCCTCGCGGCCCTCGCCCTCGGCACCTCGGCGTGCGCCTCTCCCGGCATCACGCCGGCCGACGCCAAGGCCCTGGTGCAGAAGGGCGCAGCCCTCGTCGACGTTCGCTCGCCCGAAGAGTTCGCCTCGGGCCACATCGAGGGCGCCGTCAACATTCCCATCGACCAGCTCGACGCGCGCAAAGGCGAGCTGAAGAAGGACGCCGACATCGTCCTCTACTGCCGCAGCGGGGCCCGCAGTGAGCGGGGCCGCGTGCTCCTGAGCGGCGCGGGCTACACGAAGGTCTACAACCTCGGCGCGATGTCGAACTGGAAGTGACGCGCGCCGTCGTCTTCTTCGCGCTGGCGGCGGCGTCGCTGCTGCCCGTGGTGCCCACCTGGGCTGCGCTGCTGGCGGGCCTGGTGTTCGGGCTGACGCTCGAGAACCCCTTCGCGGCGAAGACGAAGCAGGTGCAGACGTGGCTGCTGCAGGCCTCGGTGGTGGGCCTCGGCGCGGCGATGAACCTGGCGGTGGTGCTGCGGGTGGGCCTCAACGGCATCGGGCAGACGCTCATCGCCATCACCGCGACGCTGGTGGTCTCGACGGCGCTGTCGAGGGCGCTCAAGACCGAAGCGGTGACGTCGTTGCTCATCGGCGTCGGCACCGCCATCTGCGGAGGCTCGGCCATCGCCGCGGTGGCGCCCGCCATCGGCGCGAAGTCGCACCAGACGAGCGTGGCGCTCGCGGTGGTGTTCCTGCTGAACGCGGTGGCGCTGGTGGTGTTCCCGCCCATCGGGCACCTGGTGTCACTGGAGCCGAGCGCCTTCGGCCTCTGGAGCGCCCTGGCCATTCACGACACCAGCTCGGTGGTGGGCGCGGCGATGCAGTACGGCGAAGCGGCGCTGCAGGTGGGCACCACGGTGAAGCTGACGCGCGCGCTGTGGATCGTTCCGGTGACGCTGGTGCTGGCCCGCCTGGTGAAGTCGGAGGACGGCGCGAAGGGCGGCAAGAAGCCCTGGTTCATCCTCGGGTTCCTCGCGGTGGCGGCGCTGGTGACGTGGGTGCCGGCGCTCGCCGAGCCCGGGCTGGTGGTGGCGAAGGTGGCGCGGCAGCTGTTGGTGCTGACGCTGTTCCTCATCGGCACCAGCGTGACGCGCAGCGCGCTCAAGACGGTGGGCGTGCGGCCGCTGGTGTTGGGCGTGGTGCTGTGGCTGCTGGTGTCGGTGACGACGCTGGGGCTGATTCACGCGGGCCTGCTGCACACGTAGCGGGCGGGCGTGGCTGGCGCGCGGGCGCGGGTGTCTCGATGCACGAGGTGGCGGGCCAGTACGCGGGAGCCCTCTTCGACAAGGCCCTCACCGAGCGCAAAACGCCCACGAACAGGGCGCTGACGGCGCCTTCACTTCGAGAGCGCGCTTGGCGTCGCGAGCTCTCCGCGAAGGCTGGAGGCAGACGCTACGGCTTGGCGCCGGCCCGCTTCGCGACGGTCGAGTCGAGCGAGCCGGGGTTGAGGTCACGCCCCTGGGCCACGCGGTCGTTCCACGTCTCTGACTTCCCGATGGTGCCAGGCACCTCGACCATCGAGATGGTGCCGGGCACCGGGCAGACGAGGTGGCAGAGGTTGCAGCCGACGCACTCCACGTCGTCGATGACGGGCAGGAAGCGGCCCACCGCGCCGGCAGCCTTCACCGGCACCTCGGGAATCGACGCGGGAATGTGCGTGTGGCCGGCCTTCTCGTGCTCGGCGTGCGTGCGGCCCGGAATCAAGATGCACTGGTGCGCGCCGTCCATGCAGGCCACGTGGCAGAGGTTGCAGCCGATGCAGGAGTCGGGGTTGATGCGCGCCTTCAGGTTGTAGTTGAGGTCCAGGTCTCCCCACTCGGCGTAGGCCCCGATGGCCTTGCCGCGCAGCTCGTTGACCGACTTCATGCCCTTGCTGTCGAGGTAGTCCGACAGGCCTTCGATCATGTCCTCGACGATGCGGTAGCCGTAGTGCATCACCGCGGTGCAGACCTGCACGCTGGTGGCGCCCAGCGAGATGAACTCGGCCGCGTCACGCCAGTTCGAGATGCCGCCGATGCCCGAGATGGCCATGTGCTTCGTGGCCGGGTTCTTCGCGAGCTGGCTCATCATGAACAACGCAATCGGCTTCACCGCGGGGCCGCAGTAGCCGCCGTTGGTAGACTGGTTGCCGACGCGCGGGTTGGGCACGAAGCGGTCGAGGTCGACGCCCAGCAACGACTTGACGGTGTTGATCAACGACACCGCCGGCGCCCCACCCCGCGCCGCCGCCTCTCCGGGCTCGTTGATGTCGCCGGTGTTGGGGGTGAGCTTGATGATGACGGGCGTGCGCGCGTACTCCATCGCCCAGCGGGTGATCTCTTCGAGCACCTTCGGCTCCTGCCCGACGGCGCTGCCCATGCCGCGCTCGCACATGCCGTGGGGGCAGCCGAAGTTGAGCTCAAGCCCGTCGCAGCCGGTGTCCTCGGCCCGCTTGATGATCTCTTTCCAGTTCTCTCTGGTCTCGACCATCAACGAGGCGATGAGCGCGTGCTTGGGGAAGCGCTTCTTCACCTCGTACATCTCCTTGAGGTTCACCTCGAGGGGGCGGTCGGTGATGAGCTCGATGTTGTTGAGCCCCATCATGCGGGTGTTGCCGTAGTCGTTGGCCCAGAAGCGCGAGGTGACGTTGGTGACGGGGTCGCCCAGCGTCTTCCACACCGCGCCGCCCCAGCCGGCGTCGAACGCGCGCATCACCTGCGGGCCCGAGTTGGCCGGCGGCGCCGAGGCGAGCCAGAAGGGGTTGGGCGACTTGATGCCGCAGAAGTCGATGCTCAGGTCAGCCATGGTCACTTCCCTCCCAGCGCAGACAACATGTCTTTGACGGCCAGCTTCGCTTCCTGCACTCCGTTGACGACCTCTTTGCCGCCGTTGACGCAGTCTCCGCCGCTCCACACCTTCGGGTTGCCGGTGCGGTGCGTCTTCGGGTCGACCACCACGCGGCCCTTCGCGTCGAGCTGCACGCCGGCGAACGCCTTGGCGACGCCGGTCGCGACCGACTGGCCGATGGCCACGGCGATGAGGTCGACCGCCACCGTCTCTTCGGTGCCGGCGAGGGCCTTGCCGTCCTTCGCCCGGGCGAGCTTCACGCCGGTGAGCGCCCCCTTCGCGTCACGGAGCACCTCGGTCACCACGCGGTTCTCGAGCAGCCGCGCGCCGTCTTCCCGCGCGTGGGCGAGCTCGTGCGCGTAGCCCGACATGTCCTTCTCTTCGCGGCGGTAGACGAGGGCGACATCCTGGAAGCCCAGCAGCCGCAGCTCATGGGCGATGTCGAGCGCGGTGTTGCCGCCGCCGATGACGAAGGCGCGCGAGCCCGCGAGCTTCAGGCCCGGCTCGGCCTTGATGCGCTCGATGAGGTCGACGGCGCCGTAGACGCCGGCGCCCTGTTCTCCGGGGACGCCGAGCTTCGAGTCGGGCCCGAGCCCGAGGCCGAGGAAGACGCCGTCGAAGTCCTTCAGCAACGTGTCGGAGGAGACCTGGCCTGCGCCCGCGGCGCCCGCGACCACCTCGACCCCCGTGCGCAGCTCGATGCCGCCGAGCGCCAGCACCTGGTGGAGCTCGTCGAGCGCGGCCTGGCCGCTCTGCTTGTACGGCGCGATGCCCAGGGTGTTGAGCCCGCCGGGGATGGCGCGCTTCTCGAAGATGACCGACTGCACGCCCTCGAGCGCGAGCAGGCCGGCGGCGGCGATCGAGGCCGGGCCGCTCCCGACCAGCGCCACCTTCTTGCCGGTGGCCGGCTTCTTCGCGGGCAGCAGCGACGACAGCGGCGCCTTCTCGAGCGTGGCCTCGGTGGCGAAGCGCTGCAGGCGGCCGATGGCGATCGGCTCACGGCCCCACGCGTTGTAGACGCACGCGCCCGCGCACAGCTCCTCGACCGGGCACACGCGCGCGCACGAGGCCCCGAGGATGTTCTCGGCCAGGATCGTGCGGGCCGCGCCCTTCACGTTCTCGGTGCTGATCTTGTGAATGAAGGTGGGAATGTCGATGGTGGTCGGGCACGCCTTGATGCACGGCGCGTCCACGCAATAGATGCAGCGGTTGGCTTCGGTGATCGCTTCGGCGGCGGTGTAGCGCGGCTTCTTGTCGTCGAACTGCTGCTCGAGCCGACCCGAGGGCAAGACGGTGAGAGGGTGCATCACGACTCCTGAAGAGCTCGCGCGTCGCGAGGAGGTCGCGCAGGGTCGTTTGCGGATCCATGCCTGTCAAGGCTCGTGCGCGTGACGCAGCGAGCAAAACGCACGCGGTGGCGACGGGCGTTGCCTCACAGCGCGCGGAGACCGACACTGCGCGCCTCTTTCTCACTCGTGGAGGTCCTCCCGTGGCGAACTCAGTGCGCGCTGGCCTGATTCAGTGCAGCAACCCCATCAACGACGAGTCGGTGCCGGTGAAGAAGGTGCAGCAGGCGATGCTCGACAAGCACGTGCCGCTCATCGAAGAGGCCGCGAAGAAGGGCACCCAGATTCTCTGCCTGCAGGAGATCTTCAACGGCCCCTACTTCTGCCCCGGCCAGGACAAGCGCTGGTACGCCGCCGCCGAGCTGATCCCCGGGCCCACCACCCACGTCATGCAGGAACTCGCGAAGAAGCACGGCATGGCCATCGTGGTGCCGCTCTACGAAGAGGCGATGCGCGGCGTCTATTACAACACCGCGGCGGTCATCGACGCCGACGGCAAGTACCTGGGCAAGTACCGCAAGCAGCACATCCCGCAGACCAGCGGCTTCTGGGAGAAGTTCTTCTTCGCGCCCGGCAACGGCGGCTACCCGGTGTTCCAGACGCAGTTCGCCAAGGTGGGCGTGTACATCTGCTACGACCGCCACTTCCCCGAGGGCGCGCGCGCGCTGGGCCTCAACGGGGCCGAGGTCGTCTTCAACCCCTCGGCGACCGTCGCCGGCCTCTCGCAGTACCTGTGGAAGCTGGAGCAGCCCGCGCACGCGGTGGCCAACGGCTACTACGTCGGCGCCATCAACCGCGTCGGCACCGAGGCGCCGTGGAACATCGGCAAGTTCTACGGCACCAGCTACTTCGTGAACCCGCGCGGGAAGATCATCGCCGAGGCCAGCGAGGACAAGGACGAGGTGGTGGTGGCCGACCTCGACCTCGACATGATCGACGAGGTGCGGCAGGTCTGGCAGTTCTACCGGGACCGCCGCCCCGACGCGTACCAGGACCTCGTTCGCCCGTAAGCTCAGCGCCCTTCTTCTTCAGGAGTCATCATGGGTCTCGTCATTCGTAACGGCACCATCGTCACCGCAGTCGATCAGTACGTCGCCGACGTCTTCTGCGACGAGGGCGTCATCAAGGCCATCGGCAAGAGCCTCGACGTGCCCGCGGGCACCCAGGTGGTTGACGGCTCGGGGCAGTACGTCTTCCCCGGCGGCATCGACGCGCACACCCACATGGAGCTGCCCTTCATGGGCACCACCAGCTCCGACGACTTCTACACCGGCACCGCGGCGGGCGTGGCGGGCGGCACCACCAGCATCATCGACTTCATCATCCCCAACCGGAACCAGAGCCTGCTCGAGGCCCGCGACTTCTGGATGAACAACGCGAAGAAGGCCGTCTCGGACTACGCGTTCCACATGGCCGTCACCTGGTTCTCTGATCAGGTGAAGAAGGACATGGAGCACGTCTTCCGCCACGACGGCATTCAGAGCTTCAAGATCTTCATGGCGTACCGCGGAGCCATCGGCGTCGACGACGTCGAGCTGGTGCAGGTGCTCGACACCGCGCACTCCCTGGGCGCGCTGGTGACGGCGCACTGCGAGCACGGTGACGCGGTGGTGGCGCTCCAGACGCGCCTGGCGGGCAGCGGCAAGCTCGAGCCGAAGCACCACGCGATGAGCCGCCCGGCGTACCTCGAAGGTGAGGCCACCAACCGCGTCATCCAGCTCGCGCGCGTCGCCAGCGACGGCCGCAACGCCCACATGAGCGCCGCCTCAGACGCGCAGCCCGTCTACATCGTGCACCTCACCTGCAAGGAGTCGATGGACGCGGTGTACCGCGCGCGCCACGAAGGCCAGCGGGTGTTGGTCGAGACCTGCCCGCAGTACCTGCTCCTCGACGACAGCGTGTACGAGAAGCCCGACTTCGAGGGCGCCGCGTACGTGATGAGCCCGCCGATTCGGCCGAAGGGGCACCAGGAGTACCTGTGGAATGCGCTGTCGACCGGCGCCATTCAGCACGTGGCGACTGATCATTGTCCGTTCACCCAGCAGCAGAAGGCCGCCGGCAAGAACGACTTCCGCAAGATCCCCAACGGCGCGGCGGGCATCGAGAACCGCATGAGCCTGATCTACTCGTACGGCGTGGCGAAGAAGCGCATCACGCTGCAGCAGTTCGTCGACGTCACCAGCACGCAGGCAGCGAAGATCTTCGGCCTCTACCCGAAGAAGGGCGCCATCGCGGTGGGCTCCGACGCCGACCTGGTGCTGTACGACCCGAAGGGCACCTCGAAGATCTCGGCGAAGACGCACCACCACCGCGTCGACCGCAACATCTTCGAGGGCTTCGAGCTCGAGGGGAAGGTGGCCACCACCGTGGTGAACGGCCGCGTGCAGTGGCAGGACGGCGACCTGCGCGTCGAGCGTGGCGCCGGCCGGTACCTCAAGCGCTGTTGAGGCGGCGTCAGAAGACGGTCAGGCTCTCGTACCACTTGACGTACGCGGCGTTGAACAGCGCCCGGTTGGCGGGCGTGGTCGACAGGTAGACGACGTACGCGCCCCTGGGCCCATGGCCCAGCAGCGCATAGACGAACCGGCCCTTGTTGACCGCGCGGTAGGTCTTGAACCACTTCCAGCCGCGCTGGTTCTCGGCCTGGTCGAGCAGCGTCCACGCCGCCGCGGGGATGCCGAGCTGCGCGATGGCGAAGGCCTGCATCGCCGGCAGCTCGGGGAAGCTGTTGAGCTTCGCCAACCCCGCGAGCTGCACCGGTGGGAGCTCGCCGCGCATGCAGCCCCACTCACCCAGCGCCGCCGCCGTCATCTTCATCTTCGGAGGGATGGTCATCTGAAAGCCGAAGTCGTCGCTCCTCCAATCGACCCAGGCGTCGGCAGCCCACGCTGGTGAAGCAGTCAACGCCAGCATCAAGAGCGTGATGGAGATCGGCGAGCGGGTAGTGAAACTCCCAGGCGAGAAGCGGCGATGATAGACCCGCCGCAGCCTCATTTGCTCGTGGGACGGGAGCCGAGATGACGACCGTGTTGGTCACCGGCGCCGGAGGAAACGTCGGCAGAGAGGTGGTGCGCGCATGCCTCGCGGCCGGCCTCGAGGTGCGCGCCGCCGACCGCTCAGGGGGCGCGGTCGCGCTCGACTTCACCGACCGCGCCACGTGGCCTGCGGCGCTCGCGGGGGTCGACCAGGTCTTCTTGCTCCGGCCGCCGCCGCTGGGCGACATGAACGCCACCCTCAACCCCTTCGTCGACGCCGCGTTCGCCGCGGGCGTGAAGCACCTGGTGTTCCTCTCGGTCTCGGGTGCCGAGTCGAAGTCGTGGGTGCCGCACCGGAAGGTGGAAGACCACCTGAAGCAGTCGAAGGGGAGCTGGACGGTGCTGCGGCCTGGCTTCTTTGCGCAGAACCTGGGCGACGCGTACCGGCGCGACGTGCGCGATGACTCGCGGCTGTACGTGCCCGCCGGCGAGGGCCGCGTCGCCTTCCTCGACGTCGCAGACATCGGAGACGTGGCCGCGCACGTCTTCCGCTTCCCCGAGCGCTTCCGCGGGCGCGCGGTTCGTCTGGCCGGGCCCGAGGCGGTGACGTTCACCCAGCTGGCCGAGCGGTTGAGCGCCCTGCTGGGCCGCACCATCGTCTACGAGGCCGCCAGCGTGCTCGGGTACGTCTGGCACCTGTGGCGCCGACGTCGCCTGCCGCTGATGCAGGTGCTGGTGCAGACCGTGCTGCACGTGGGCCTGCGCTCCGGTGAGGCCCAGGCGGTGGACGACGAGCAGCAGGCGCTCCTGGGGCGACCGGCCAGCCCGCTCTCGAGGTACCTCGAGCGCGCCCGCCAGACGTGGGCGTAACGCCGTCGCGCGGAGGACGTGTCACGCCGGAGCGACGAGCCCGGGCCCGCGATTGGCCTGCGCATGACGTGCCGGCCTACGACCTGCGGGGTGACGCTCGCCTCCGTCCTCACCCGCTCCGGCCCCGCGTCGTCACCCAGCAGCAGCGCGACGCGCTCATGAAGACGCCTCAGAAGCGCAGGTAGATGCCGGCGCGCCGGGTGAAGCGCGGCACGTAGACCCGCGCCGCCGGGCGGACCGGGCGGTAGGTCGGGTACCTGACGTAGGGGCGCGCCACTCGCACCGACACCATCGGCGGCGGCGGGCTCCACTGCGCCTGCGGCTGGGTCACCTGCGCCAGCTCCTCGGGCGGCGCGCGGTGCGCGGCAATCTCCTCGGGCCGCTCGAGCGAAATCCACCAGGCGTCGTAGGCGTCGGGGGCGTTGCGCGGCGTCACCTCGACCGAGAGCCCGGGCTGCTGGTCGAGCATCGGCGCCGCCGTCATGCGCATCACCCGCTGCTGGTCGAGCTGCGAGAGCGTCTGCGCCGCGATGAACTGCACCAGGCACTGCTGCGTCGCCGCGTCTTCGTTGCGCGTGCCCGCCTCGAGGCCCACGAGGTCGGCGGGGTCTCCGTAGGCGTTGAGCTCGACGTTGCCGTTGCTGAACGACTGGTACGGCACCTCGGCGAAGACGCCGTTGTCGATGAAGGTCGCCGGAATCGGGTGCAGCCCGGCCACGCACGGGTATTGCTCGGCCGCGGCCAGCACGGCGTCGAGGTGCTGAATTCGTGGAGGTGACGCGCTCGGCCTGACGGCCTGCTGCTGAGAGGCGCAGCCCAGGCTGAGCAGCGTGGCAACGACGGGCGCGACGAGGCGGGAGGTCATGGTGGGTGGGGCTCCTCGAGAAGGGCGCCCATCATCAGCGACTGCCCGCCCCCGCGTCGAGGTGGCAGGCTCCCGACAGACCCAGGCGAAGTCGGCTTTCAGCTCAGAGGCCGTTGAGCGCGCGGATGCGGCTGTCAGACGCCGTGTCGAGGCCCGCGCACATCCCCGTGGTTCGATTCGCGCACCTGGCCATGACGTTCAGCTCGTGACCCCCATCGACGGCCCTGAAGGCCAGCCCGAACGGTGCCTGCGCCTCGTTGCCCAGGCCGTAGAACCTGGTTGGCCCGCCCCCGAGCACGACCAGAATCGGCGTTCCAGCGGGCGCGGTGATGCCCGCGTCACCGACCGTCAGGGTTCTGCTCGCCGTCGCCGCTCCCAGAATGGCCGCGTGGCGAGCGCCAGTGGTGGCCAGCGCCATGACGTCGGTCGCGAGCGGAGAGGTCAACGCGAAGTCGGGGGTCTGGGGCAGGATGGCGCTGCAGCGCGGCGACCAGAAGTTGGTCTTGTCCTGCGCTCTCCACGAGAGGACTGCGCGCTGGTTCTCGGAGGAGGCGAGCTTCAGGTTCGTGAATCCGCCATCCAACGCTGGGGCGGTGATCGAGAACGTGGTGTTTGGAGCGACGCCCAGGCGAGGGGGCGTGCTCGTTCCATCCACGATGACTGTGCACCCGCCGTCGCCGTCCGGGCGGGCGACCGTTTCGGACCAGCCGAGGACCTCGTTCGCCTGGCCAGAGGGCGAGCTGGTGTCGTACCCCCAGTTCGCGCCCAGCAGCTCGGCGACGAAGAAGCCGACGCCGCTCGGGGGCGTTGTCCAGTACGTCAGGATGACGGGGAGTCCCGCCGGGCTGTAGACGGTCGCAGCGAGCGCTTGACTGTTTTGCGGCCCGTCGAGGGGGTCCCAGCTGATCCCGTTGAACGCGAGCATGCCCGCTCCGGTCGAGAGCGCCGCGAAGCCGAACCGGGCGTCGAGGTCTCGGAAGGTGCCCGTACCGCCGTCCGCCGGGTGGAAGAAGTCGAACCCTGGCCCCTGGACGCGAAGTCCCGGACCGACCTGCGAGACCCTCACTGGCGACGACCCGGGAACGATGGCCAGCCCGAGCAGGCCCAGCTCGTCGGTGTCGACGCCAGGGGGCAGAGGGAGCGGATCGGGAGGCGCGACGCCACCCGCAGCTGAGCCACCCGCCGCCGAGCCACCCGCAGCGGAGCCACCCGCGGCCGAGCCACCCGCCGAGCCACCCGCGGCCGAGCCACCCGCCGAGCCACCCGCAGCCGAGCCACCCGCAGCCGAGCCACCGCCCGCTGAGCCACCCGCAGCCGAGCCACCGCCCGCTGAGCCACCCGCCGCTGAGCCACCCGCCGCTGAGCCACCTGCAGCCGAGCCACCCGCAGCCGAGCCACCTGCAGCCGAGCCACCTGCAGCCGAGCCACCTGCAGCCGAGCCACC
>JACSRE010000355.1 GCA_014879945.1 Myxococcus sp. | reverse complement strand
CCCCGAGCCCGTGGTGCCCGACGCGCCCACCAACACGGCGGCACGGGCGCGCGGGCGTGTCGCGGGCGCCTCGGGCACGGGAGCCAGTCGCCGCGTGGTGGGCGCGTCGGGCACCACGGGCTCGGGGAGCGCTCGCATCTTGATCGAGGTCGCGTCCTGCGAGAGGCGCTTGAGCAGGCGCTGAATCGAGACCCGCACCTCGTCGGCCGAGGCTGGCCGGTCCTCGGGGTTCTTCTCGAGCAACGACTGAACGAGCTCCTCGAGGCCCTCAGGGAGGTTGTTGACGAACGACGCGACCAGCGGCGGCGGCTCGCTCACGTGCAGCCCCAACAGCTCGGTCACGCTGGGCGCGGCGAAGGGGAGCCGCCCGGTGAGCATCTCGAAGAGCATGACGCCGAGCGAGTAGAGGTCGGCCGTCGCCTTCACCTTCTTCCCCTGGGCCTGCTCGGGCGCGATGTAGTCGGGCGTGCCGGCGACGAGCGAGGCCGCCGAGGTGGTCCCCAGGGTGATCTCGCCGCTGAGCAACGAGACGGGGTTCTGCCGCGCCAGGCCGAAGTCGAGCACCTTCACCAGCGTCTCGCCGTTGTGTTCGCGCAGGAGCTGGACGTTGCCGGGCTTGAGGTCGCGGTGCACGACGCCCTTCTTGTGCGCCTCCGAGAGCCCGTTGACGATCTGATCGACGATGTTCAGCGCGACCGCCGGCGCCAGGGGCGCGCGCTCGAGGATGAGCCGATCGAGCGACTGCCCGTCGAGGAACTCCATCATCAGGAATTGGCGGCCGTCGGGCGTCTTCCCGAAGTTGAGGATCTCGACGAGGTTCCGGTGCTTCAGGGAGCCGAGCGCGCGGGCCTCCGAGATGAAGCGCCCGCTCCACTCCTCGTCGTTGGCGTACTCCGGCTTGAGCACCTTGACCGCCGCGCGGCGACCGATGGCCTCATGGAGCGCCTCGTAGACCAACCCCATGCCCCCGGCCGCCAGAAGGCGCGTCACCCGATAACCGCCCAGCTCGATGCCGATGAGCGGGTCGGCGTCCATGGAGGCTGAAGGCGAGGTCACGCGAGCACGACCGTAGCAGCCCAGCCGGCTGCTGCACGCGCCGAGGCGTGGTGGTCAGGGGCAGGCCGCTGGTCGCGGGCCGACGCCCCAGACAATGTGCTGAATCGGGTGGCTGCCGACGAAGCTGGCCTGGGGCAGCTCGTCCCAGGTGACGCCGTCGGCGCTCCGGAAGAAGCGCTGGCTGGCGTACCAGGTCTGCCAGCCGCCGTTGGCTGCGACGAAGGTGCCCGAGGGGCTGCGCGCGACCGCGCCGATGAGGGGCCCGTTGCCGGAGACGGGCGCGCCGTTGCGTCGCAGAGACGTCGCCGCCGACGTCCACGCCAGCCCATCGGCGCTGCGCAGCACCCGGCGCTGGTTCGACACGGTGCCCCAGGTGATGAACTCGCTGCCGGTCCACAACAGGCGCGAGTCGATGGAGCCGCCGGTCTGGTGCGCCGTCCACGTGAGGCCGTTGTCGGTGCTCCGGCAGGCGACGCCGTCTCCGCCGAGGATGACGAGCACGCCGTTGCCCGAGGCCACGCCGCCCTCCCACTGGATGTTGGCGCCGCAGGTGGACGGGTACGTCTGGGGCGCGCGCCACGTCGAGAGGTCGGCGCTCACCATCGCGGTGTTGGAGTCGGCCACCACCACGAACACGCCTGCCCCCGTTCCTCCCGCGCCGCCGCGGCGCACGTTCCACACCGCCATGCCGTTGGCCTGCAGGTTCGCGGTGCCCGCCGCCGCCCAGGTGTCGCCGCCGTTGCGAGACACCTTGCCCGAGCGTGAGGCCGCGAAGAGCGTGCCGTCGGTGCCCACCGCCATGCTCGCGAAGTTGGAGCCGCGGTCCACCTCGGTCCAGGTCACGCCGTCAAAGCTCTTGCGGATGACGCCCGGGTCGCCCCACCCCCAGTTGCCGACGAAGCCCGACTGCGGCGTCCACGCGAGGCCGCGCCCGGCGCCGTATTTGTGGTCGCAGTCGGCGCTCCCGCCGTCGGGCGCGCTGGTGAAGCAGCGAATGGCGTCGTTGCCCGACTGGTTGGCGACCCAGGTGAGGCCGTCGTCGCAGCTGACGGTGGAGCGCGTGACGTGGCCGATGGCGACGAAGAGGCCGATGGTGCCCGCGTCATTCGGCGCGGTGGAGCCGCCGCCGCCCGCGCTGGTGCCGCCGGCCGTCGCGCTGCCGCCGCCTGTCGCGCTGGCGCCACCGCCCGCCGCGCTCGAGCCACCGCCCGTCGCGCTGGAGCCGCCGCCCGCCGCGCTGCCGCCGCCGCCAGTCGCGCTGGCGCCGCCGCCCGTCGCGCTGGCGCCACCGCCCGTCGCGCTGGCGCCACCGCCCGTCGCGCTGGAGCCGCCGCCCGTCGCGCTGGTGCCGCCGCCCAGGGCCCCGCCACCGCCGGAGTCACCTCCACCGGACGCGACTCCGCCCGCGGCTCCCGCTGGACCACCCACCTGGGCTTCACAGCCAAACACGCAGGCGATCACCACGGCACAGGCCACGCGGGGCGTCATCGGTCTCTCCTCGAGGGCTTCAGGCGGACAACAACGGCAACCGGTCACCCGCGGCCGCCCACACGGCGGGCGGGTACGCCGTCGCGGCGTTGATGCTCTGCCACTGCACGTTCATGAAGTTGTAGTCGGGGTAGCCGCCGTTGGTGGCCGCGACCTCCCACTCGGCCTTCGGAATGCCCATGGTCTGCAGCACGGTGCCCAGCCACTGGTGCCAGAGCAGGCCGGGCCGGGTGACGATGTTCATCTCGCTCGCCGGCTCGAAGCGCAGGTTCATGTTGCGATAGTCCACCGCGAGCCCGGTGTTGAGCCGCCCGCCGGCGCCGCCGAAGCCCACCACCACGCTGTCGCGGAAGTCGTGCGTCTGGTGCCCTGACTCCTGCGTCCACACCATCATCGCCTGGTCGAGCAGCGTCTTGCCGGTGCCCACGTTCACGCCGTCGAGCTTGACGGCGAGGTCGAGGAAGATGTCCTTGAAGAAGGCGTTGTAGGAGCGCCAGAGCACGTCCTGCCGCAGGCCGTCGGCCACGTTCGATTGGTGGGCGACGTCCTGGTGCCAGTCACCCGCGTAGGTGGACAGGTTCGGCTGAATGAGCCCGACCGCGATGCGCGACATGCCGCACGCGAAGGCCGCCACCACCAGGTCGTTCATCACGCGGAACCAGGCCGCCTGCTCGGTGGGGTTGCGCGCGAACGGCGGGTTGTAGGTCACCGCGCCCGACGAGGCCGTCGCGTACGGGGCCGCCGGCGCGCTCGGCGTCGTGCACGCCCCCATGGTGCCGATGCGGCGCTGGAGCTCGCTGACCCGCTGGAGGTGGTCGTCGAGCCGATCGCGATCGAGCCGCGAGAGCCGCGGGTTCGCCCGCAGCCGCCGGTAGTTCTCGAGCACCTTGTCCACCACGGGCGCGCGCTGCTGGGCGCCGGTGGTGGGGAAGAGGCGGCGGAAGAGGGCCTGCGGCGAGTCGGCGGTGGCGGTGATCTCTTGAATCGCGCCGCTGCGCATCGCCGGGTTCTGCCACGCGTACGAGGTGCGGCCCGAGAGCACCAGCACGCGCTCCCGTACGCCCGAGAGGTCGCCGTAGAACGACGGGCTCCACGCCATCAGCTGATCGATGGTGGCCCGCTGGGCGTTCATCTGGGCCAGGCTGCCGTCGCCGCCGTTGGCGTCGTTGCGCGCGAAGTTGCCGAGGTGCCCGCCGGTGTTGTGGGCGATGTACCAGGGCACGTCGAGGCCGCGCACCACGAACATCTTGTTCTTGAGCGCCTCGGTGAAGCGGCCCTCGGGCGCCGAGAGCACCGGAGAGAGGCTGGCGTCACCTGCGCTCACCGTGCGCGTCAGCGGGAAGCTGCGGATCTCGCGCCCGCCGTACTGCTGTCGCGTCACGCCCGAGGCGGGGAGCGACGGGAGCATGAAGCGCTCCCACGCGCCGCCGTGGTGCGTGCCGAGGTTCACGAAGTACCGCTGCTCCATCATGCCCTGCGCGGCGGCGTCAGAGGCGCCCAGCAGCGACGGCAGCGCGGGGATGGCGACGGTCGCGCCGAGGCCCTTGAGCACCCAGCGCCGTGAGAGTGTCGTCATCGCACGTCCCTTTGCTTGAACTCGGGCGCCAGCGCGGCCGCCTTGAGCACCTCGGCCACCGGCTTGCCCGCCAGCGCGTCTTCCTGCAGCGCCTTCAAGAGGCACCCGTCTCTCGTGTCGTCCTCCACGCGCTGGAAGGTGAAGCGGAAGTACTGGCGCGCGAAGCAGGTCTGGAACTCGCCCTCGAGCATCAGCGCGTGCAGCTCACCGGCGTCGTCGATGACGTCGGTGTGCCCGGCGACGTTCGGCGCCGCGCGGGTCGACACCGGCTTGTCGAGCAACGTCGCCCCGGCCTCGGAGTACAGGCGCTGCGTCACCCGCGCGCGGCCCAGGGCGTCGAAGTTCTCGGTGACGAAGCCCAGCGGGTTGAGCAGGCCCTGGTGGCAGCCCGAGCAGGTGGCGCTCGACTCGGTGATGGTCTCGACCACCTCGCGCGTCGTCAGGTCTGGCGCCAGCGGCAACGGCGTGGCGCCCGCGCCCGGTGGCGGCGGCGGCAGCTTGGTGCACAAGAGCGCGTTGCGAACGCGGAAGCCCTTCATCACCGGCCGGGTGTTGGCGCTGCCCGTCGAGAGGAAGGCCGCGCGGGTGAGCAGGCCGTGGCGCTCGGGCTGCACGAAGTCAGGCGGGGTGCCGGCGCCGTCCCACCGGGGCTGGCGGTACAGGCGGGCCAGCGCGTCGGTGCGGGCGAAGAAGCGGCGGCTGGTGAGCAGCTCGGCCAGCGGCGCCGACCGCCGGGTGACGTCGCGCGCCAGCTCGAGCACCTCGGCGTTCATCTCGGTGTGCAGCGTCGAGGTGGGGATGTCGCGGTCGGCGAAGGCGTCGTACACCGGGGTGCCCAGGCGGGTGTCGAGCGGCGGCAGCTCGTCGACGCGCCACCACTGCCCGAAGAAGTCGTCGAGGGCGGCGTCGGTGCGCGGGTCGGCGAAGAGGCGCTCCACCTGGGCCCGGTAGCCGGCCTCGGTCAACAGCGTTCCATCGGCGGCCGCCGCCAGCAGCGCGTCGTCGGGCATCGTGGCCCAGAAGTGAAACGAGAGCCGGCTGGCCAGCGCGTACGCGTCGAGCGCCGAGGGGCCGCTGCCCGCAGGGTCGCCCTCCTCCACGTGGTAGAGGAAGTGCGGCGAGGTGAGCAGCAGCGCGATGACGTCGGCCACCACCGCGGCGTCGACCGGCGTGGTGCCCGCGACCGACGAATAGAAGGTGACGTCTTCGGCCGTGAGGGGCCGCCGGTGCACCAGCCGCCCGAAGCGGGTGATGAAGTCGCGCAGGCACTGGGCGTCGTTCGCGGTCGAGGTGTCGGTGGCGCAGGCGCCGACGAGCGCGCGCCGACGCGCGGCGGTGGCGGTCAGCTCGACGCCCAGCGCGACGGCGAGGTTGTACGACGCGTCGATGTGCCCTTGCTGGAGCGCCTGGTCGAGCCGGCTGAACCCTCCGTGCGTCTCGCCGGGAACGCCCACCACCCGGTCTTCGGGGAACGGCGAGAGGTCGTCGCGCACGGCGTTGGAGACGGCGAGGCGGTCGGCGTCGACCAGGCCCGCGCGGCTGACCAGCTCGTTCACCACGTTGACGAACTGGCGTCGGCTCAGGCGTCGCAGCGGGAGCGCCGCGGGCGCCTGCTGGGCGTCGCAGGTGAAGCGGGTCGGCTCGAAGGCCTGGGCCTGGCCTCCCCCGGCCGGGCCGGCGCCGGTCGCCGCCCCTCCGCCGGTGGCCCCGGCTGCTTCACCGCCCCCCAGGCCGAGCAGGCCCTCGCCGCCTCCGACGAAGGAGCCGGTGCAGCCCGTGACGCAGATCAACAGCATGGCCAGCGGCGCGCGCATCGACAGCTCCAGGACCCGCAGAATTGCGAGACGATAGCGCGTCAACGCCCCGCGCTGGAGGTGGCTTCTGGAGCACATCGGGGCCGAAGGTGGGTGTCGGGCGCCGGTCATCTCCGGTTTGATCCACGACAGGGCCTCCACGGCTCACGCACGAGAACGCGGCCCCTGCATCTCCCGCCAGCAGCACGAACGTCAGCGCTCAGAAGTCTGCACATGGGCCTGGCCGAGAAGCGCTGGGGGTTGGAGCGGAAGAAGACCGACAGCTACGGGCTGCCCAACCTGATCAAGGCGTTCAAGGAGATCACCGTGGACGACCTGGGCAAGGAAGCCGTCGAGGGCGCGCTCAAGAAGGTCATCGTCAAGCCGCGCCCTCTGACCGGGCGCGCGTCGGGTTCGAGAACGGCGTGGTGCAGATGAAGAAGACCATCGAAGCGGCGCTGTAGCGCCATCGACGGGGCGCGAATCGAGTAGCGCCGCACAGGTCTGACAGGCAGGATTCCGCGCGCCGTGGAGTCGCCGCTGCCAGATGACGTCGCCGAGTCCATCGTCCGATGCGTCGACGCGATGGGTGATCTCGACCGCCTCCGCGACGAGCTCCACGCGCTGCGCCTGTCGTCAGACCCGCGCGCCCAGTTCGCCACCGCGCTGTTCGATCTCGACCGCGCCCGCCGCGGAGACCCCCAGGCGCGCTCCGAGCTGATCGACGTCGCCGACCGCCTGCTGGTGTTCTGGCACGAAGGCAGCGGGGTCGACTTCGCGCGCATGCACCCGGAGCTCGAAGACCTCTGGGAGTCGGCCACCTCGCTCCTCATCTCGTTCGAGCAGAAGCGCTTCAAGAAGGCGCTCAACGAGTGCTGGGAGCACCGCGCCAACACCACGTTGCTGCAAGACAGCATCGAGGGCCTGCAGCCGGTGGGCAACCGCCGGGTCGAGTTCGCGCGCTGCCTCTATCACCTCGAGCTGGCCCGCCAGTTCGTCAACAGCTCGCGCGGCGAGTTCGCCCGACGCGCCGGCCTGCTCAGCGAGGCCTACCAGTCGGAGGAGGTCGCCAGCGAGCTCATCGGCGACGACCCGGGCCTGCACCACCTCTGGCACGAGCTCGAGCCGTACCTCGACGAGTTCTTCGAGATGATGGAGGAGGAGGCCGCCCGCCGCGCGCGCGCGCAGGCCCTCGCCGCCGCCGAGGCCGAGATCGCCTCGCGCCGCACCCCGCCGTCGGGGCTGCCGCCCGCGCGCGACTTCCAGGAGACCGACCCCCAGGTGCCGGTCACCGAAGAGCCCGAGCCGCTCGCGCTGGCCGACTCGGCCCAGGTGCCCAGCTTCCGCACGCTGATGACCGGCTCTGGCGAGCACCCGCGCGTCACCCCGCTGCAGGT
>JACSRE010000354.1 GCA_014879945.1 Myxococcus sp. | reverse complement strand
GGGGCTCTCGTCGGCCCTCGACGAGGTGCTCCCGCTCGACACGCCCAAAGCGCGCCGCCGGTGAACTCGCTGTTCGGTCAAGAAACGCTTTGACGCGCAAGTGCCTCGTCTTTAAGGTGATTTTTCAATGGAACACCCGCTCACCCAATACCTGCCGATCGCCGTGGTCTTCGGCCTCGCCGGCGTGATGGCCGTCGCGATTCCCTTCCTGGCGGGCGTTCTGGGCCCACGCACCCGCACCGTGATGAAGGGCGAAGCCTTCGAGGGCGGCAACGCGCCCATGGGCTCGGCGCGCCAGCGCTTCGCGGTGAAGTTCTACGTGGTGGCGCTGCTCTTCATCGTGTTCGACATCGAAGCGGTGTTCCTCTACCCATGGGCGGTCAACTTCCGCGCGCTGGGGTGGTTCGGCTACGCCACCATGTTGGTCTTCGCCGCGACGCTCGTCGTCGGCCTCGTCTACGTCTGGAAAAAGGGCGCCCTGGACTGGGAAAGCTAAGGGCACGCACATGGCTTCTGACACCGACATCGCTCCGATCCTCACCACCCGCCGCGACGAAGCGACGGGCTTCTTGCAGAAGGTCATCTCGAAGGGCCTGGGGTGGGCGCGCAAGTACTCGCTCTTCACCTACCCGTTCGCGACGGCCTGCTGCGGCATGGAGTACATGTCGGTGGCGGCCAGCCGCTACGACATCTCCCGCTTCGGCGCCGAGTTCCCCCGCTTCTCGCCCCGTCAGGCCGACCTGCTGATGGTGGTGGGCACCATCAACCTCAAGCAGGCGCCCATCCTCAAGCGCGTCTACGAGCAGATGACCGAGCCCAAGTGGGTCGTCAGCTTCGGGGTGTGCGCGTCTTCGGGCGGCTTCTACGACAACTACGCGGTGCTACAGGGCATCGACCGCATCATCCCCGTGGACGTGTACATCCCCGGGTGCCCACCGCGCCCCGAGCAGGTGCTCGACGGCCTGATGATGCTGCAAGACAAGATCGCCAGCGAGCACCACGGCCTCGGGAACAAGGCGAAGTTGCCTGAGCGCCCGGGCTACCGTGACATCGTCCTCTCCAAGTGAGCCGGTGAGCGGTCCGCGCTGAGCGCGCGAGCCGATCTCGAGCGGCCGGACACGCCCAAAGCCATCCGAGCCGTCAAGGCTTGATGGGCCCGCCAGCGCGTGCAGCGCGCCCGAGGGGCGGAGCAGCTTCCAGCCCGTCGAGCGCCCCCAACCAGTCCGCCTCCTGGTTGCCGTCCTGTTGGGCGGTGCTCGTCGACCACCCCTTTGCGTGGCCACCGGCGGTACCCCTCGGCGCATGGCGGGCGGAACGCCCAGCCAGCGTCTGCGCGACACGGCTTCGCCAACTGGTCGGAGCCGTTCAGCCGGCCGGGCCCCGCGGAGGTCGATGCCCTTGCGCCTTCGACGCGCCGCGTTATACGCAGTGCGTCAAGGAGGAGTACCGCACATGAAGCCGACCCCCAAGAAGCCCGTGACCGCCGCCGCCGCTCAACGCCTCAACGAGGGCCTGGGCGCTGCCAAGAAGCAGCTCGCCGCCGTCGAAAAGGAGATCGTGACCGAGGCCCGCAAGCAGCGGAAGTCGATCGAGAAGGTGCTGGCGCGCGTTCGCAGCGGCGACGACCTCAAGCAGCTCGAGAAGCGCATCGCCACCACCGCCACCGGCCTGCAGAAGCGCGTGCGGCTGATGCCGCGTGAGGTGCTCAGCGTGCTGGGCGTCGCGACCTCCGACGACATGGCGAAGCTCTCCCGCAACCTCACCAAGCTCTCCAAGCGCGTCGACGCGCTCTCCAAGGCCGGTTCCGCCCCCAACTGAACTCAACGAATCCAGACGGTTGGGCCGAAAAGAGGCCCTTCCGTTCAGGTCAGGCGATGTGGTTAGAGGCCCCTCCTATGGAAACCCGTCCTCCTCAGCCGCCCCTGCACGACCGGCGGTCCATCGCTGAGTTCTTCCAGCAGGTGTGGAGCCAGGCGCTGGTGACGGTCTCGGGCGCCGAAGACGAAGCGGCGAAGCTGCTGGCCCGCGTTCAGGGCATGGCGGGGTGGAGCCAGGACGAGGTGAAGCGCCAGGTTCGCGAGTACGCCGACCGGCTCACCACGCAGCGCAGAGACATGGAGCGCAAGGTGGAGGACGCGGTCCGAGTGTCCCTCCAGCGCATGCGCGTGCCGCGGAAGGAAGAGATCGCCCAGCTGAACTCGCGGCTCGACACCCTCAACAAGCGCATCGAGCACCTGTCGCGGTGAGCCCGGCGGCCGCCACCTGTCTTTGCGAGAGCCGGCCGGCGCGGCCCTCGCTGCGGCGCGCCTTCGCCCGGGCGCTGGTGCGCCTGACGCCGGGGCCCCGCACGGTGCTGCTGGCGGCGGCCTTCGCGGTCGGGGCAGCGGTGGTGGCCGTGGCGCCCCTGGTTCAGCCGGTGACGCCGGTCGAGCGCCTCGAGACCACCGGCATCCAGGTGGTGAGCAACCCGGAGTCGGAGCGCATCGACGCCGTGCTGGCCCGCCGCGGGCCGGGGCTCGGGCTGCGGCTGCGCCAGCAGCTGGCGGTAGCCATCGCCGACGAAGCGAAGGCGGCCGGCTTCGATCCGCTGCTGGTGCTGGCCATCATCGACGTCGAGTCCGAGTTCCGCGAGACCGCCGTCTCGAACAAGAACGCCCGCGGGCTGATGCAGATCCAGCCGGTGACGCTGCAGTACATCTCGCAGCTCCAGGGCATCAAGCTGACCCCGAAGGAGATCGAGGCCGACCCGGCCCTGCGCGTGCGCCTGGGCGTTCGGTACCTCAAGTACATCTCGACCCGGTTCGGCAACGATCTCGACCTCGCGCTGATGGCCTACAACGCAGGCCCGACCCGGGTGACGCTGGCCGCCCGGCAGCGCGAGCTCGAGCAGTTCCGCAGCTACGTGCGCGCCGTGCGCCGGGAGTACGCCGGGCTCAAGCACGAGCACGGCGAGGCCGGCGACTGGGCCTTCGCCTCACGCGAGTCGAAGCCGGCGGCGCGCCAATGAGCGACCGATCGCTGCAAGAGACGTACGCCCCTCACAACGCCTGCTTCGGCTGTGGGCCCTCGAACGAGAAGGGCCTGCGCGTTCGCTCGATGGTGCGCGGCGACACCGTCGTGGCCGAGTGGAAGCCCGAGCCCCACCACGAGGCGTTTCCCGGCGTGCTCAACGGCGGCATCATCGGCTCGCTGCTCGACTGTCACTGCAACTGGACGGCGGCCTGGCACCTGATGAACGCCCGCAAGGCCGAGAGCCCGCCGTGCACGGTCACCGCGGACTACGCCATCACGCTCAAGCGCCCCTGCCCCACCGACGTGCCGCTGTCGCTGGTGGCCCGGGTGGTGGGCACGGACGGCGCGAAGGTGGTCGTCGAAGGCGTGCTCGAGGCCGCAGGCAAGGTGCGGGCGACCTGCCGGGGCACCTTCGTGGCGGTCGAGCCTGGCCATCCCGCGTACCATCGCTGGTAGTGACGCCGGCAGCGCTCCTCCTCTCGGTCCTGGTGTCGGCGGCGCCCGATGGGGGCCGCTGGTTCCCCGTCTCGGCGCGGGCCGGCGTCACCGCGTTCCTCTCCACCGCCGGCGGCCCCACCGTCGGCGCCGATCTCGAGGTGCTGGCGAACCTGGGCGCCCCGGGCGAGGGGCCCCTGCCCTTCGCGCACCAGGGCCTGGTCTTCAGCGCGGGGGTGCGCGGCTTCTTCGGCGCCGCCCCGTGGACGGCGTGTGACTGGTGCCTGAGCCGCCAGTCCTTCGGGCCCGTCGCGCGCCTGAGCGTGGTGGGCAGCGACCGCCTCGAGGGCGCCACCGTGCCCGACGGCGCCCTCTGGGTGCAGGCCGGCCCGCTCCTGGTGCGCGAGAGCGTGCCCGACGCTCCGCTGATGCCGGGCGGCTCGCGGCTGGCCTTCGGCGTGCGCGTCGACCTGGGCGTGACCGCCGTGGGGTGGACGCTGGCCCTCTTCAAGCTGGTGGGGCTGATCTACGACGAGGGCTCGACCGACATGGGCCCCATCACCCTGCCCTTGTTCGTGGTGGCCTTCCTCAACCACCTCGCCTTCTCGTGGGAGTGGAGCGGCGCGGCCGTTTCCATGAGCGCCCACCGGTTCGGGGCTACCATCGGCGCCAGCTTCTGACCGGAGAGCCCATGGCCCACCCTCGCGCCGACGTCACCAGCCGCACCCGCGGAGAAGATCGCTTCGAGGCGGGGGTGCACGCCGACGCCGAGGTGGGGGCCATCGACGTCGGCCTCGCGGTGCAACCCGACGCCATCGGCATCGTGATCGACGCGCCGGTGGTGGGCCAGCTGAAGGTGGCGCTCGAGGTGCTCCCCGACGGCACCACCCGCCTGGCCTCGATGCACCGGCGGCTGATCGACGGGCGCGAGGCCAACGTGCCGCCGGTCGTGGTGGTGGACGAGACCCGCGTGCTCCAGCTCGAGGGTGAGCTCGAGCAACAGCGCCAGGCGCTCTCCACCGCGCTGGAGCGCTTCGAGGGGCTCCAGGCGCAGACCCTCGCCGAGCGCGACGACGCCCGGGAGCGCGCCGAGGTGCACCACGAGAACCTGCGTGAGCTGCAGGGGGTGATCGAGGAGCACCTGCGCACCATCGAGCGCCTCGAGGCCGAGCTGACCACCTCGCGCAGCGAGCTGACGGAGGAGAAGGAGGCGCGGCTCCAGGTGCTGGGCGAGCGCGAGAAGGCGCGCGCCGAGCTCGACCGCCTGCGCGAGGAGCAGGGGGCCGGCTCGGCGGTGTTGATGCGCGAGGTGTCAGAGGCCCGCGCGGCCCGAGACGCCGCCGACGCCGAGCGCAGCCAGCTCTCGAGGGAGCTGACCGAGCTGTCGACCGCCCTGAGCGAGCGCGGCGAGGAGCTCAAGGTGGTGACCACCGAGCGCGACGGGCTGGTGCTCCAGGTCGCCACCGCGACCGGCGCGCTCGAGAGCCTGCGCGCCACCCACGACGCCGCCCAGCACCAGACCGACTCGCTCTCGACGAAGCTCGAGGCGCTCCAGCAGCAGCTCGACGAGGCCGAGCGCGCCCTCGACCAGGCGCGTGAGCGGGTGGCGGAGCTCGAGGGGCAGGCCGAGTCGCGGGTCGCCGAGCTGACCACCGCGCGGGCCGAGCTCGAGGCCCACGCCGAGCGCGTCACGGCCCTCGAGGCCACCCTCGACCAGACGCGCACCGCGCTCGCCGAGAAGGCCTCGGCGCTGGAGCAGGCCTTCGCGCAGGCGGCCGAGCTCGAGCAGGTGCGCTCCCAGGTCGAAGCGCTCACCGGGGCCCTCGCCGAGAAGACCGCCGAGCTCGAGCGCCTCGAGGCGGGCAGCCAGGGCACCCTCGGCCGGGTGGCCGAGCTCGAGGCCCAGCTCGCCCAGCTGACCGCCGATGACGAGGCCGCCCAGGCGGCGCTCGCCCAGAGCACCCGGGAGCTCGCCGACGCCTTCGCCGCGCGCGACGCGGCCGAGGCCGCACGGCACGAGGCCGCCCTGGCCCTCGCCGACGCCGCGGCAGCACGCGACGCCGCGCTCGCCGAGCGCGCTCACGCCACCGACGCCGCCTCGCAGGCCGCCGCCCATCGCGACGAGGCCCTCGCCGCGCTCGAGGCCAGCAAGGCCGAGGCGGCGGCCGCCATCGCCGAGTGGCAGGCGGCGCTCGCCAAAGAGAAGGCCGCCCTCGAAGAGGCCCGCGAGGTCGCCAAGACGCTGAAGGACCGCGCCGAGACGGCCACCGCCCAACGCGACGAGGCGCGCACCGTCGCCAAGACGCTCCACCAGCGCCTCGGCGCCTCTGGCGCGCCCGCCGACGCGTTCAAGAAGGAGATCGTCGAGCTCCGCGAGACCCTCGATCACGAGCGCGGGCTGGCCTCGAAGCTGGTGGCCGAGCGCGACCGCGCCAACGCGCAGGTCGAGGCCCTGCAGCGCATGATCGAGCAGGAGCGCAGCAACCGGGTGAAGGCCGTCGCCGAGCGCGACGAGTACAAGAGCCGCTTCCGCGCGCTCACCTCGGAGGCCCCGTCGCGCACCCCGTCGGACAGCGGCGAGACGACCCAGAGCTACCTGTTGACGACGACCGAGCCCGAGCTCCCCATTCCGAAGGCGGCCCGGCCCGAGGTGCCCACCATGCCGATGCCCGCGGCCCCGAAGAAGAAGTAGACACGCGGGCCGTGCGCTCGCTCCTCTGTCTCGCCCTCCTCGCTCCGCTCGCCACCTTCGCCGACGGCCCCACCACGCAGGCCCAGTGGGAAGAGGCCTCGCAGTTCGACTGCATCGGGCCCTTCACCCACTTCGCCCCGCCCGACGTGCAGGAGCACGAGGGCTTTCGGTACGAGTACACCGGCGCGACCGTGAAGGTGCGGCGGCTCGGGGCCAGGCCCGGCAAGCAGGTGCGGCTGGGGCTGCTCGCCGGCATCAAGGATCTCGACCCCGAGACCATCGCCACGGTGGGCCGCTTCCTCGCCGACTTCGAGAAGGCCGACGTCGACGCGGTGGTGATCGGCGGAGACACCGCCAGCGACCCGCAGCTGCTCGAGACCATCTACGCGCACCTCTCGAGCGCGACGAAGCGCCCGCTGCTGGTGATCGCCGGCAACATGGAGCGCGGCGCCTCGCTCAACTACGCGCTCTCGAAGGTGCGCAGCGAGACGGGCGCGAAGCACCTGGTGAACCTCGATCTGGTGCGCCGGGCCGACTTCGACGGCGCCGATCTGGTGAGCCTCGGCGGCTACCACGATCGGGCGTTCCTCCACCTCTCGGGCGGCTGCATCTACACCGACAAGCACCTCGACTCGCTCGAGGCGGCCGCGGGCGCCGCCGATGACGCGGTGGTGCTGCTGACGCACGGCCCCATGCGCCAGAAGGGGCAGCAGGCGCTCGACTACGTCCCAGGGGCCGACAACGTGGGCGACCCGCGCCTCACCGCCGTGGTGGAGCGCGCGAAGATCGCGTTCGGCATCACCGGGCACATCCTCGAGGCGGCGGCGAAGGGCACCGACGCCGCCGGCAAGGTGCTCCCCCCGAAGAAGCTCCACCCCTCGCTGTTCGTCAACCAGGGCTCGGCCAACCCGCTGCCGTGGAAGCTGAACGACGGCACCACGGCCTGGGGGCTCGCGGCGATCCTCACCGTCGACGGCAAGAAGGCCTGGTACGAGGTGCTCCGCGGGCCGAAGCCGGCGAAGTGAGCACCGCCGTGCTATTCGACCGGTGATGCTCCGCGCAGCGCTCGCCCTGTTCCTGGTGTTCTCGACCTCCGCCTGCTCCCCGACGCCGGTGGGCGACTGCAGCCCGCGCAACTGCCTCGGCTGCTGCGACGCCGCCGGCCAGTGCAAGGGCGGCACGGCCAACGACGCCTGTGGCTCGGGCGGCTTCACCTGCCTGACCTGCGCGGCCGGCATGCGCTGC
>JACSRE010000351.1 GCA_014879945.1 Myxococcus sp. | reverse complement strand
CGACGGGGACGGGCGCCGGCGGCGCGGCGTGGCCCGACAGCCCCCGGCCGGCGACGACGTAGCCGTTGAGCCTGGCGAGCGTGAAGACGGCTTGCGCGACGAGCGCATCGCGGCCGACGCCCATCTCGGAGGACATGAGGTCGAGGGCCTCCCACAGGTGTTCCGGGAGGGCCACGGGCTTGGAGTCTGACATTGCGCCGCCGACCTTATCGCCCCGCCGCGCGCTGTCGAACTTGTGTTTTCGCCAGAGGCCCCGCATGGAACAGGCATGTCGCTCTTCGACCTGACTGCGAAACCCAACCCCGCAGGCCACCGAGACCTCCAGGTCTCGGAGTTCCCCGCCGACGTGCCGCCGGAGCTGAGAATCATCGACGTGCGCGAGCCGCACGAGTTCGTCGGCGAGCTGGGCCACGTGCCCGGGTCGACGCTGGTGCCGCTGTCGTCGGTGCCGGCCCACGCCGTGACGTGGGACAAGAGCGCCGAGTACCTGCTGGTCTGCCGCAGCGGCGCGCGCTCGGCCCAGGCGGCGCAGGCGCTCACCCGCACCGGCTTCCAGAAGGTGATGAACCTGGTGGGCGGCATGCTCGCGTGGAACCAGGCCGGGCTGAAGACCGAGAGGTGAAGAAGGCGAAGGCAGCGCCGGCGCGGGGGGGCTGGCGCGCGGTGACGCGCTGGCTGCTCCGCCTCGGCCTCGTCGCGCTCGCCGTCGTGGTGCTGCTGGTGCTGGCGCTGCGCTTCGTCGACCCGCCCTCGAGCGCCTTCATGCTCGAGCGCCGCCTCGAGGCCTCCTCTGCGGGTGACGCGCGCTTTCGCCTCAAGCACCAGTGGGTGCCGCTCTCGCGCATCTCGCCGGCGCTGCAGCTGGCGGTGGTGGCGTCGGAGGACCAGAAGTTTCCCAGGCACTTCGGCTTCGACGTCGAGGCCATCGCCGACGCGGTGGAGGACCGGTTCGAGGGCAAGTCGACCCGCGGGGCCAGCACCCTGACGCAGCAGGTGGCGAAGAACCTCTTCCTCTGGCGCGGCCAGTCCTTCGTGCGCAAGGGGCTCGAGGCGGGCCTCACCGTGCTGCTCGAGGTGCTGTGGCCGAAGGCCCGAATCCTCGAGGTCTACCTGAACGTCGCCGAGTTCGGTGACGGCGTGTACGGCGTCGAGGCCGCCAGCCGGGCCTTCTACGGCAAGAGCGCCCAGCAGGTGACGCCCGACGAGGCGGCGCTGCTGGCCGCGGTGCTGCCGGCGCCGAAGAAGCGCAGCGTCAAGGCGCCCTCCGACGTGGTGAAGGCGCGCGCGGCCTGGGTGGTGGAGCAGCAGCGGGCCCTGGGGCCCCACTGGCTCGACGAGGTGCGCTGAAGCGTCAGGCAGGCGGCGCGCGTTCGACGAAGGCGACCAGCTCGGGCCACGCGCTGGCGAGCTCCCCGGAGCCCGTCTCGCCGTAGAGCGCGACGCGGTCGACGTGCCGGAGCTCGCCGCTCAGCTGCGCCACGCAGAAGCCCTCGAGCGCGCGGCCCAGGGCGCCGAAGGTCCCTGCGAGCTGCTTGGCGTCGAAGCGGCCCAGGCGCGTGCGGGCGCCCTCGAGGTCGCCTGCCCGCAGCTGAAGCACGGCCTCGGTCAGCGTGTTCAGGCGTGGGTCGGCGCTCGAGGGGCGTTGTCCCAGCGCCTGGCGTGCGCCCGCGACATCTCCGAGCAGGGCCTTCACCAACGCCTGATGCTCGACGACGAGCGGCGCCACCGGCCCGCACCCCAGGCGCAGCGCTCAGCTTCCACAGCCGCGCGCGCGCGATGCCCAGCTTCGCGGCCGCATGGCCGTTGGATGGGTGCTTCGCGCGAAAGGCCTCGAGCAGCGAGAGGGCCTGCGCCGTGCGGCCCTGCTCGAGGAGCCGCTCCGCCTCCACCAGCGCAGCGCCCTGACGCCGCGCCAGCGTCAGCAGCGAGACGAAGCCCGCGAACAACAGCAGCATCGGAACGAACTGCCCGAGCATGGACCCTTCGGCGACGCCCAGCGAGGCCTGGAGCCTCGGGCTGACGAAGTGGGTGACGAGCACCACCGCGACCAACATCACCACGTACACCAGCGCAAACCGCTTCAGCGACATGCCCCCCCGTCGACGATCGACCTACGAGCCCGAGGCCTTCTTCTTCGACTTCTCGTGCGCGTGCACCCAGCCGTCGTAGTGGCGAATCGCCGAGTCGCCCACGCGCTGGATGTGCTGGTTGTTGAGGTACGCCGAGATGGGCGCCGCCACCAGGGGCATGGCCCGGCCGATGGTCTTCAGGCCCGTCTTCGTCAGCACCATCGCCGCGAGGCTGCCCAGCACCCTGGGGCTCGCCCGCTGCACCGGCCCGATGCCGTTGGCGTAGCCGAACAGGTCGAGCACCTCTTTCTTGCCGCGCTCGTTCCTGAAGTCGGCCTTGAACACCGTGCCCACCTCGACCAGCAGGCCCAGCTGCAGGTACACCATGCCCACCAGGTCGACCGGCACGGTGACGGCGCCGAAGACGCCGGTGACGCCGCCCAGCATGCTGGCCACCTGCTTCTTCGAGTCGATGAGCCGCTGCGACACCTCGCGGGGGCCGGCCGACGGGTAACGCTGGTGGAGCTCCTCGATGGCGACGCGCGCGCGCACCGCCTCTTTGTCGATGAGCTCAGACAGGCGCTCGTTCGCCAGCCCCTTGAGCTTCGTGGGCGACAGCGCGTCTACCAGCGGGTCGTAGAAGGCCACGGGGTGAGTATGGCCGTGGCCGCGCCGGTGCTCAACGCGAGGCTGCTCGAAGGGGCGGTCAATAGCCGTGGTCGGCCAGGTAGAGGTCGACCAGCGCGCCCTCTTCGAACCAGAACTGGTTCGACTCCTTGTTGAACCACTTCGAGCTCGGCTGGGCGTTGCGCACCTCGAGCAGCAGCCGGTTGGTGTCGGTGTCGGCCACCGAGGCGCGCGCCAGGCACGAGGCGAGCGGGCGGTCTCCGAAGCCGCCCTCGAGGCAGACCTCGTCGCCCGACGACAGGCGCCGCACGTAGAGCTCGGCCAGGTACTTCGCCTCGTCGCAGGCGGCCGCCGCGCTGCCGCCCTTCTTGAACTTCGCGCAGCGTGACACCTCGGGGGCCGGGTACACCGGCACGTTGTCGAACAGGCCGGTCGCGCCGCGGTCTCGCGAGGCCCGGGTGTCGGTGAGGCAGCTCGCGGCGAGCGTCGTCAGGAGCACCAGCGTCGCCCTCATCGCAAGGTGCCCTCGAGCACCGCGCGCGCGAAGGCGTCGATGCGGTGGCCGTCGGCCGGCGAGAGGTTGAGGAACCGAATGCCCATGCCGTAGCCCTTCTTGTCGGGCACGTTCACCACCTCGCCCTCGCAGCGAATGGTGCGCCCGTCGCCGGGCAGCGAGAACGACAGCGCGACCCGGGCGCCGACGGCGTGGGGGATGGCGCGGTCGAAGAAGCAGCCCGTCGCCGAGACGTCGCGGGTGGAGTGGAACGAGAAGCCGCGCTCGTCCCGCACCTCGATGGGAATGGAGACGGGCACCCGGACGCTCTGTCGACGCTCGAAGTCGCTCACGGCGAGAGGAACCCTAGCGAACTCGCCTCAGGTGAGCAGCCGATGAATTCGGCGCACGGCCTCGACGGGTGGGTTGATGAACTTCATGCGCGCGCCGCCGTGCTCGCCGAAGGGCCCCAGCACCAGCACCTTGAGCTCGAGCGGGGTGGTGGGGTCGTCGGGCAGGAAGAGGCGCACGACGATCTTGCTCCCCTTCTTCGGGGTCGGGCCCGCGGCGACGCCCACGCCGAAGGTCGAGAGGTCGTGGGTGCGCATCATCACCCGCTCGCCCTGCGAGTCGTCGGCCTCGAGGTCGATGGCGACGGCCACGCGCGGAGTGGCGCGGCGGTCGCGGAAGGCGCGGCGCTCGGGGGCGCCGTTCTGAATGCGCTGCATCAGCTTCGAGAGCGAGTCACTGCCGCCGCGCCGGTCCTTGATGCGCGGCAGCTTCGGCGTCAGCAACGGGAGCGTGGTGTCATCCACCCGCTTCTTCTCGGAGGCCATGATGCGACGAGCGTAGCACACGGCCCGGGTCAGGCCCCGCAGGGCCGGCCGGGCGGATCAGCTGGCGACGGGGGCGGGGGCCTCGGGCGCCGGGGCCGACGGCTGCTTCGTCTCCATCGACTCGGCGACGAGCTCGGCGACGTCGCGCACCTTGATGGACTCGCCGCGCTCGGTGTCGTTGAGGCCGTCCTTCACCATGGTGTGGCAGAACGGGCAGGCCACCGCGACGGTGCCCTCGGCCTTGCCCTTGAAGTGGCCGACCTCGCCGGGCTTCTTGTGGTCGGTCGCCAGCGGCAGCGGCACCGAGGCGTCCTTCGCGTGGGCGAGGGTGTTGGCGATCTCGTTGACGCGGTTGTGGTTGATGCGCTGGCCGGTGTGCTCCTCCATCCACATGCGCGCGCCGCCGGCGCCACAGCAGAACGACTCGCGCTTGCTGCGCTGCATCTCGACGACCTCGAGCCCGGGAATGGCCTTGAGCACCTCACGCGGGGCGTCGAAGACGCCGTTGTGCCGGCCGAGGTAGCAGGGGTCGTGGTAGGTGAGCTTCTCGTTCATCACCTTCGACAGCTTGATGCGCTTGTCCTTGAGCAGGTCGTTGATGAGCTCGGTGTGCGAGATGACGCGGTAGTTGCCGCCGAACTCCGGGTACTCGTTCTTGATGGTGTTGAAGCAGTGCGGGCACTGGGTGACGATGGCCTTGATGCCCTTGCCGTTCCACGCCTCGACGTTCGTCTTGGCGAGCGTCTGGTAGAGGTACTCGTTGCCGCCGCGCCGCGCCGAGTCGCCGTTGCACGTCTCTTCCTGGCCCAGCGTCGCGAACTTCACGCCGGCCTCGGTCAACACCCTGGCCACCGCCTTCGACACCTTCTTCATGCGCTCGTCGTAGGAGCCCGCGCAGCCCACGTAGAAGAGGTACTCGTAGGTGCCGCCGTCGCCCCACTTCGGCAGGGGCACGTCGCCTTCCCACTCGGCGCGCTTGTCCTGGCCGATGCCCCAGGGGTTGCCCTGGCGCTCCATGCCCTCGAACACGCGCTGCAGCTCGGGCGGGAAGTCGGCCTCGACCTGCACCTTGTAGCGGCGCATGTCGATGAGGCGCGGCACGTTCTCGATGAAGACCGGGCAGGCCTGCTCGCACCAGCCGCACGAGGTGCACGCCCAGATGGTCTCGGCCGACAGCACCGGCCCCACCAGCGAGGGCACCTCGACCTCTTTGCCGTCAACCTGCGCCAGCACCCGGCCGTCGTCGGTCTTCTTCGCGGTGGCCTTCCACTGCGGCAGCTCGGCCTCGTGCTTCCAGAGGAACTGCTTGATGGCCTGGTTGACGCCCTTGTGGGTGAGCGGCTTGCCGGTGAGGTACGTGGGGCAGTGCGTCTGGCAGCGGCCGCACTCGGTGCAGGTGTTGAGGTCGAGGGCGTGCTTCCACGAGAGGTCGAGAATCGTCTTGGCGCCGAACTCCTCTTTCTCGAGGTCGGGCGTGGGCAGCTTCGCGCTCGACGACACCAGCGGCTGCCCCTCGGGCGGCAGGCGCTTCATGAAGACGTTCCCGAGGCCGACGATGACGTGAAAGTGTTTTCCCTGCGGGAGGAAGTTCAGGAACGTGAGGATGATGGCCAGGTGCACCCAGAAGCCGATGACGCCCAGCGTGTGGAGCGTCTCGGTGGACACCCCCGAGAGGGCCTTGCCGACGCCGCTCGTCACCGGCTCCCACCAGGCGAAGTCGACGCCCTGCTCCCGCAGGTGCGAGGCGCCGAAGACGAACTCGCTCACCATCAGCGCGCCGATGAAGCCGAGAATGAGGAGCGCCTCGTTCGACTTCGTCATGCGGTCGGGCTTCACCACCAGCCGCAGCGCCGCGAAGTAGGTCACGCCCACCAGGGCCGCCGCGGCCACGAGGTCTTTGGCGAGCAGGTAGCCGGCGTAGGCCGTCTTGAGCGTGCCCCAGTCGGCCCAGAACGGGTCGCTCAGGTTCGAGAGCACCGCCAGCGCGCTCGACGAGAAGCCCATCACGAAGAGCATCACCGTGCGCAGCGCCAGCACCATGAAGGCGCCGAAGATGAAGACGTGCATCAGGCCCGGGACGAACTCCTCGGGGTCCACCATGCGCTTCTGGCCGAAGCCGAAGATGGCCAGGGCCTTGAGGCGCTCCCCTTTGCGGTCGAGGCGGTTGCCGGGCACGGCCTTCAGCGACGCCATGCCGCGCAGGCGGCCCAGCATCATCTTGCTGAAGACCCCCACGCCGACGAGGAGCAACAGGCCAGTGAAGAGCGGGTTCATGCCCAGGGAGGTAGCAGAACTGTCGCGGTCGCGCTCGTCTCTCGACGCGGCGGTGTCTCGACGCGGCGGCGCCCGCCCCGGGTTCAAGCCCCCGATGAGCTCGGGTTGGCCCGGGTCAGGCCGTCTTCGGGTCGACCCGCACGTCCACCGCCAGGCCGGCGCGCACGCTCTGGGTCACGATGCAGAAGTCCTCGAAGGCCTCGATGGCGTCGTCCACCGCGGCGGCGCTCGACTCCATGGCCACGGTGGGCGTCACGTTCACCTTCACGCCGAGCACGCGCATGCGGTTGTGCTCGTTTCGCCCGAGCTCGACGTGCGCGGTGGCGGTGAGGCCCTTGACGGTGACGCCCTTCTTGCCGAGCGCGAACAGGAGCGAGGCGGCCAGGCAGTTCACTAGCGCGGTGGCGAGCAGGCGCGCCGGGTTGGGGCCCTGGTTCTTGCCCAGCGGCGGAGGCTCGTCGGTGACGAGCGGCGGCAGGTCGGTGCCGTCGAAGCGAATGGTGAAGCGGTAGCCCTCTTCGCGCACGGCGGTGAGGTCGAACGTCGAGGTGGTGGTGCTCATCGGGTCTCCTTCGTTGGTGGGGGAAGAGCCCGGGCCGCGCGCCCGGGGTTCATCGGGGCGGCGGGCCCAGCTTCAGCTCGACGACGGTGATGGAGGACGGCGGGGCGCGGTACGCCTTGCCGGGCGCCACCTCGCGCGCCTCGAACCCCGAGGGCTCGCCGGTGTACCGGAAGACGCGCTGCGCCTCGGGCAACGCGCAGCCCTTGAGGTTGATGGCGGCCTCGAACGTCTCGGTGGTCGAGGTGTTGAGCAGCACCAGGCTCACCACCCGCCCGTCGAGGGAGCGCGCGGCGAACAGCGACAGGTCGCGCGGCGCCTCGGTGGGCAGCGACACCTCGCGAAAGTGCGCGCCCTGGCCGTCGTAGTTGCGGAACGCGCGGAACGCCCAGAAGGCCGGCGAGTTCTCGGCGGGGTACGTCCAGTAGAACGCCGAGTAGAGCCCGTGCTGGCCGAAGCGGCCCAGGGCCTCGGCGAGCGCGAGGCCCTGGGCCGCTTCGGCCAGCACGGGCTCTACTCGGCGTTCTACTG
>JACSRE010000030.1 GCA_014879945.1 Myxococcus sp. | reverse complement strand
GCCGCCGCCCTCGCGCGGTCCGCCGCCGGCCACCAACCCCTTCGACGACGACGAGGGCGCGCGCACGATGGCGTACCCCATCTTCAAGCCCGGCCAGGGCCCGGCCGCCCCGCCGCCCGGCATGGATCCGTTCGCGATGGCCTCGGCGCAGCTGTCTGCCGAGGAGCAGGCGGGCGGTGACGGCGACTACAACCCCGACGCCACGCGCGTGGCGGCGGTGCCGGCGGAGCTGATCAAGGCCGCGCGTCAGGCCGGCTCGTCGGGCGCGACCGGCGAGCGCCCCAGCCTGGCGCCCAAGACGACCTCCGCGGCACCCAAGGTGTCGTCCGTCATCTCGGCGAGCGCCCCGGGCCTCGACGAGGAGCGCCACTTCCAGGACGTCTTCCGTGAGTTCGTCGCCACCCGCGAGCGCTGCGGCGAGCCGGCCGACGGCCTCACCTACGACAAGTTCAAGGCCAAGCTCCTCAAGAACAAGGAGCAGCTCGTGCAGAAGTACAGCTGCAAGTCGGTGCGCTTCCAGGTGTACGTGAAGGACGGCAAAGCGGCCCTCAAGGCGACCCCCGTCAAAGAGTGAAACCCCGGCGGCTCACTCGGGCCGCTGACGCTTTTTTGGTCACCCGCCGCCGCCCCCGCGCCAGCGGTGTCGTGCGGCCTGCAGGCTCCTCCGTTTGTCAACAGCCTTGCGTCGCAACCAATTGAATCACCTCGTGATTCTGCGTCTTGGCGCGCCTTCGGTGCGACTGAAATGCTGGCATGTCAGTTGCTGAAGGCCACCCCACCTCAAGGTCGATGAACAGCAGGGCCGGGGTTCTCACAGCGCGGGTCTTCGGGTGGAGCTCCGACGCTGGGTGAAGGGAGCCGTTGAATGTCGAACGAGGGTCTGAGGCTGGTGCGCGATGCCGTCGTCGGAGCGGAGCCGTCTGGCCGCGAAGCCGAGCTGGCGCTGCTGCTGCGTGAGCACGACGAGGCGAAGGCGAGCGGTCGGCCGCGCTTCGTCTTCGTGCGTGGCGCGCGCGGGGTGGGCAAGAGCTTCCTCACCTCGAGGTTGGCGGCGGCGGTCTCGCGTCGCGGGGTGGCGGTGTTCGAGGCCGGCAGCGGGCGCGACGTGCGGCGCACCTGGGGCTTGATGACGCCGTTGGTGAACGAGCTGCTGACCGCCGCCGCCCGCTCGGGCGTGCCGCAGGCGCGGGTCGCCGAGCTGGCTGACGCAGTGGAGCCGCTGCGCACCTCGTCGGCGCAGGGCCGGGTCGAAGATCGTCGCCTGGCGCTCTACGACGCCGTCTCGGAGCTGGTGACGCTCGCGGGCCGCTCGAGCCCGGTCTTCATCCTGCCCGACCTCGACGAGGCCGATCGGGCCTCGCTCGAGCTGCTGCGGTACCTGCTGGCCGTCGTCTCGACGCCAGAGTCGAAGGCCGGCGGGCTCTTCGTGCTGTCCTTCCGCGACGCCGAGGCGCTGCCCGAGCCGCTGGCCGAGCTCGTCGCGCGCCTGTCTGCCCGAACGCTGGCGCTCTCGGGCTTCGACCTCGACGGCATTCGCGCCTTCCTCTCGCGCTCCGAGGTGGCGCAGCGGCTGCTCGACGTCACCGGTGGAAACCCCGAGGCGCTCGGGGAGCTGCTGGAGCGGCCGGTCGCGGCCGCCGACTTCTTCCTGCGCCGGGTCGAGCGCCTGCCCGAGCCGCAGCGCGCCGTGCTCGACGTGCTCGCGGTCAGCCCCGAGGCGCTCTCCGCCGACCTGCTGGCCGAGACGATGGGCGCCGAGGTGGCCGCCACGGCCGCGGTGCTCGACGCCTTGAAGCGCGAGCGCCTGGCGACGGCGCGGGTGGTGGAAGGCCGCGCCCTCTGGCGCTTCGCGCGCGACCCCGAGAAGCTCGCCTACCGGGCAACCCTGGCAGAGGCGAAGGTGACCTCGACGGCCCGCCGCCTGGGCATGGTGCTGGCGGTGCACGGTTCGTTGTTGCCGGCCGCCGAGCTGCTCCTCGAGACCGCGCCCGGCGACGCCGCCGAGGTCGCGCTCGAGGCCGCTGCGATGCTGGTGCGCCAGGGCGCGCTCGAAGACGCGTCGGTGATGTACGCGCGGGTGCTCCCGCTCGCCGACGCCGCGACACGGGCCACCGTGACGGCCGACTGGGCGAAGGTGCTGGCCGCGCTGGGGGAGTCGACCGCGGCGGCGCGGCGCTCCCTCGAAGCGGCGCGCCTGGGTGAAGACGCCGCGCGCGCGCGCCGGGTGCTCGAGGCCGCCAGGCTGCTGCTCAAGACCGGTCAGCTGGGCCGGGCCCGGGCGCTGCTCGAGGTGCTGGGGCGCGCGCCAGAGGCCTCGTCGGCCGTTCGCGCGGCGCAGGCCGAGCTGGCGTTGCTCTCGGGCGACGCGAAGGGCGCGGCGAGCCGCTGCCAGCGCTGGCTGGAGGAGAACGAAGGCCAGACCGTCGAGGCGCTCCCGTTCCGCAACGTGCTGGGCAAGGCCCTGCTGGTGCAGGGGCTCGCCACCGACGCGCTGGCCGTCTTCGCGAAGAACGCCGAGGTGGCCGACGCCTGCCAGGACGCCAGGGAGGCCGCGCTGGCCCGCCTCAACGAAGGCGTGGCCGCGTACAAGAAGGGCGAGAAGACGCGCGCCATCGCCGCGTGGGAGTCGGTGCCCTCGTCGGATCGCCGGGTCGCCGCGGTGGCGCACGCGAACCTGGGCTCGCTGTACGCCGAGGCCGGTGACTTCGAGCTCGCCCTCGATCACCTCTCTCGGTCGCTGCAGTCCTTCTCCCGCTTCTCGCAGGGCCGCGACGTGGTGATGGCGGCGTCGAACCTGGCGCGCCTGCACCACTTCCTGGGCGACTTCGAGCGCGCGACCGAGCTGTCGGAGCACGCCCTGGCCCGCGCCTCCGCGCTCGAGGAGCCCTACCTCGTGGCGAGCGCGCAGCTCACCCTTGGCGGCGTGCTGCTCGACCGCCAGCAGCTCCCCGAGGCCATTCGCCGGCTCGACGAGGCGCGCGTCGGCTTCGAGCGGGTCGGCAACGATGGCTTCGCGGCCCTCGCGGCGGCGCTCAAGGCGCGGGCCCACCTCGCTGGGTCGGAGCGCGCGCAGGCCGAGGTCGAGCTCAACCGGCGGTGCGTCGAGAAGGGGGCCGCGCAGCAGCAGGCGTCGATGCTCGAGGTGGAGCTGACGCGCGGTGAGCTGTGCCTCTCGCTCGACGACCTGCACGGCGCCTCACGCGCGGCGTCGCGGGCCAGGGAGGCCCTGCTCGACCGCCCCGAGCTCGAGGGGCCTGCGCGCACCTACTTCCTCATGGGCAAGCTGCGCCTGGCCGCGCACGACACCGCCGGCGCCCAGGTGGAGTTCCAGCGCGCCCACCGGCTCCTCGAGGAGCTGGTGCAGCGGGTGCCGCCGGTGCGTCGCACCGCCTTCCTCTCCATCGCCCGCCGGGCCGAGGTGCTCGCGGCGGTGGAGCCCGAGCTGCGCCTGCCGCGCGCCATGGCGTCGCTGGCCAGGCGGGCGCCGGTGGAGCAGGAGTACGGACTGGTCGGTCGTTCCCAGGCGCTCCAGCGCATCACCCGGCAGATCGAGCCCATCGGCCGCAGCAGCGCGACCGTGCTGGTCCGCGGCGAGAGCGGCACCGGCAAGGAGCTGCTCGCCGAGGCGCTGCACAACCTCTCGCCCCGCCGCCACATGCCGCTGGTGAAGGTGAACTGCGGCGCGATGGTGGAAGAGCTGCTCCTGTCGGAGCTCTTCGGGCACGAGAAGGGCGCGTTCACCGGCGCCATCAAGGAGCGCAAGGGCCGCTTCGAGATGGCCGACGGCGGCACCATCTTCCTCGACGAGATCGGCGACATCAGCCCCAAGGCGCAGATCGCGCTCTTGCGGGTGCTCCAGGAGCGCGAGTTCGAGCGCGTCGGTGGCAGCCGCACCCTGAAGGTGGACGTGCGGGTCATCTGCGCGACCAACCGCGATCTCGAGGCCCTCATCACCCAGGGCCGCTTCCGCGCCGATCTCTACTACCGGCTCAAGGGCGTGATGCTCGAGCTGCCGCCGCTGCGCGATCGCCTCGAAGATCTGCCGACGTTGGTGCAGCACTTCCTGGAAGAGGTGGCGAAGGAGAAGGGCGAGCCCCCGCTGCGCATGGCGGAAGACAGCCAGGCGCTGCTGGCGCGCTACGGCTGGCCAGGCAACGTTCGCGAGCTCGAGAACGTGATCCGCTCGGCGGCCATCTTCGCCGAGGGCGCCGTCGTCACCCCCGAGGCCTTCAGCCACGTCAGCGAGCTGCGCGCGCTGATGGGTGAGGCGCAGCCGGTGCGGGTCGCCCCGGTGGCCGCCGCGGTGGTGGCCGCGCCGGTCGCGGTGGCCGCGCCGTCGGGGCCGGTCGACTTCTACGAGTTGGCCCGCGCCCGCGGCATCTCGCTGAAGGACCTCCGCCAGGAGATCGAGGCCCAGTGCATCGAGCGCGCGCTGGCCGAGGCGAAGGGCAACATCTCCGAAGCCGCGCGGCTGCTGAAGATGAAGCGCTCGCGGCTTTCCCAGATCGTCAACGCAGACCCCAACCTCAAAGGAGCCGCCAATGCCGACACCGGCGACGACGACGAAGAGGAGTGAGGGGCAGGCTCAGGGTTCGGCACCGACGTTGCAGAGAGGTTCAGCCATGATGGTTCGAGTCGTCGGGATTCTGGCAGTGGGGTTGATGAGCGCCTGTGGCGTGGGCGTGGAGGCAGACGACCCCGAGGGGAACGAGGCGGTCACCTCGCGCGCGACGCTGCAGTTGGCGTGTGCCGAGCTGGGCACCTGCCCGGAAGTGCCCGTCGCGCCTCGCGCGCCAGCGCCCAACCCGGTGGCGATGCCGGGCACCGTGGGCCTGCCGCAAGACCCGATTCCCTGGAGGCCGCCGGTGGCGACCGAGCGGCCCTTCGGGCCCTCGAACCTGCCCGAGACCGGAGTGCCGCGCCGCTAACGGCCTGACAGCCGCGGCAGGGACAACCGGAACACCGCCCCCGAAGCCTGGGCGCCTGCGCTGGCCACTGACTCGGCCACCAGGCGCCCTTCGTGTTCCTGGGCGATGCGCAGGGCGATGGCCAGGCCGAGGCCGGTGCCCTGGGGCTTGGTGCTGACGTAGGGCTCGAAGAGCCGCGCTTTCAGCGCCGCTGGAATGCCGGGCCCGGAGTCCTTGACCTCGAGCACCGCCTCGCTGCCCGAGGTGAACGTGGTCACCGAGACGGTGCCGCCGCCCTGCGACGCCATGGCCTCTTCGGCGTTCTTCACCAGGTTCACCAGCACCTGCGTCAGTTGGTCGCGGTCGCCCATCACCATCAGGCCCGGCTCGAGGTCGACGACGTACCTCAGGCCGTCGTGGGCCGCGTAGAGCGCCATCACCTGCTGCACCGCGTCCGACAGGTTCAGCGCCACCAGCGATGGCCGGGGCAGGCGGGCGAACTGGCTGAACTCGTCGACGATGCGCTTGAGGCGCTCCACCTCTTCGAGCATCGCCGCGGCGCTCTCTTTGAAGATGCCCATGAAGCGCTCGTCGGGCGGGCCCCGCTGGCTGGCGGCCAGCAGCGTCTCGAGCGACATGCGAATGGGCGTCAGGGGGTTCTTGATCTCATGGGCCAGTCGGCGCGCGACCTCCTGCCAGGCGGCGATGCGCTCCGAGGCGACCAGCCGATCGGTCGCGCGCTTCAGGTCGTCGGTCATTCGGTTGAAGGTGGTGATGAGCGTCTTGAGCTCGCCCGAGGCCGACGCGTCGGGCACCTGCACGCCCGGGGTGCCCTCGGCGATGCGGCGGGCGGCCTCGGTGAGGGCCTCGACGGGCCGCGTCACCCGGCGGCTGATGATGACGCCGGCGACGATGGCGAGCAGGAACCCGAGCGCGGCCAACACCACGAAGGCCCGCAGCACCTCGGCGCGGGTGGCGATGAGATCTTCGCCCGAGAAGAACAGCCGCACCTGGGCGCCCGGCCCCACCTCGAGCTCGCGGCGAAGGGGCGCGCGGGGCAGGGCACCGGCGAACGCCACCAGCTTCCCGTTGGAGTGCACCTCGACGCGGGCGCCGGTGAGGCGGGCCAGCGACCGGGCGCGGGCCTCGTCGAGCAACACGCCACCGATGGCCCAGACGCGGCGGTCGCCGTAGTCGATGGCGCGGGCCGTCACCAGCGCGGGCGCCTGCACGAGGCCCTGGGGAGAGGACAGCTCGACGTCGCGGGCGCTCACCTGCTTCGACGGGAGCCGCGTCACCGCGAAGAGCGGATCATCGGGCTCGCCGAGGCGCGCGGGCAAATGGCCAGACGACAGCGTTCGGCCTTCGTCGTCGAGCAGCGCCAGCACGTCGAGGGTGCGCGGGCGCATCAGGGTCGCCGCGGCGGTGGTGACGTGGGGCGGCTGCGGCACGCGCGCGGCGTCGCGGGCGACGTCTTCGAGGGCCTGGCTCTGCGCCAGCTCGTCCATCGAGGCGCGCACGTCGTCGCGCAGCCGGGCGGCCTCGGCCTCGACGGCCACCATCATCTGATCGACGCGGGCCTCTTGCTGCGCGCTCAAGAGGCTCGAGAGGTTCTTGAGCGCCAGCGGCACCACCACGGCCACCTGGAGCAGCGCCAGGGCGATGAAGGCCAGGGCGATGGTCCACCGCAGGCGCATGCGTCACTCCACCGCGAGGAAGACGTCGTCGAGGCGCGGCAGCCCGAAGGCGTCGCGGGTGAGGCGCTGCACGTCTCGCGCGGCCGTCACCCCCAGGCCCTGCACGTAGAGGGGGAAGAGGTTGGGCAGCGGCCGGCTCGCGCGCTCCGCCACCGCCTCGGCCCGCGCCGGCTCCGTCAAGGCGTCGAGCTCGCTCAGCCGCGCCGGGGCGTTGCCCAGGGCCAGCGCGAGCGACAGCGCGGGCCCCGGCTGCGGCGGCATCAGCAGGCCCACCAGGGCGAGGTCGGGCCCGGCGGCGAGGCGCTCGCGCAGCTGCCGGCGGGCCAGGGCCTCGAGCTTGAGCCGGTACCCCAGGGCGCCCAGCTTCACCTGCAGGCGCTCGGCGACGGCGCGCTGCTCGTCGAGGCCCGCGTCGTAGAGGAGCGTCAGCTCCATCGGCGTCGCCAGCGGCGCCGGGCGGGCGGGCGCCGGCCACGCCACGTCGACGAGGGTGCCCTTCTTCTGGCCGTCGCTGCCTGGCGGAATGAGGGTCGACAGCGGCCGGGCGGGGGGCCGCACGAAGAAGCGGGTGAGGCCGGGTCGATCGACGCTGGCCTCGAGCGCCTGGGCGAACGCGGGCCCCAGGCGCGGGTGGGCGACGAGGTAGGTGGCGTACAGCATGGCCCCTTCTCCCAGGGCGCCGCCGAGGAGCACCTGCGCCTTGCGCTGCGCGACCAGCCGCTCGGCGGTGCGGGCGTCGGTGGCGCGAATGCTCAGGCCGTCGAGCCACGCGCGCGGGAGCGCCGGGTCGGCGTTGGTGACGAGGCGGTCGCTCATCGACGCGAAGAACGACGGGCCGACGGCGAGCACCGGGTGGCAGAGCACCTGCTCGAAGTCGGGGGCAGGGCCGTCGAGCTCGAAGTCCACGAGCGCTGGGCCCGCCTCTCTCGCCGAGAGCAGCGGGGCGAGCAGCGCGCGGTAGGGAGACGGCGTCTCTTTCACCCGCAGCGTCGAGCGCACCACCTCCGCAGGGGTCACCGCGGCGCGCACGGCCAGCCGCACCACGCGCGGCGACGGCCGGGAGAGCTCGCCCAGCCGGCACGGCGGCAGCTTCGTGAGCTGGCTCAGGGTGGCCTCGAGCGGGGTGTCGGCGAGCAGCGGGTCGGCGTGCGCCGTCTTCACCACCGCGGCCACCTCGAGCGTGCCGCCGACGCGCGCGCGCCCGCCCGCCAGCGTGAGGGTGGACCAGGCGAGCGCCACCAGGGCCAGCCGCCTCATGGCGTCACCCGTCGCGCGAGCCAGGCGCCCCAGCAAGGCGAGCTCTCGCAGGGGCGCCGAGTCGTCTGGCTCATGGCGTCACCCGTCGCGCGAGCCAGGCGCCCCAGCGAGGCGAGCTCTCGCAGCGGCGCCGAGTCGTCTGGCTCATGGCGTCACCCGCCGCGCGACCCACAGCTCTCCGGTGCCGTCGGCGAGCCAGGTGCCGAAGACGAACTCCTCGCTGCCGTCGCCGTCGAGGTCGGCCCCCGTCATCACCAGCGCGCGGCCCTTGAGCGTCGCCTGCCATGAGGGGGGGGTGCTCCTGGCTGACTGGGCGTTGGCGGCCAGCGCCTCGGCGGCCGCGAGCGACAGCAGCCGCAGCTCGTCGGCGTCGCCCGAGGTGCGCGCCGTCGACACCAGCAGCTCCGGCACGCCATCGCCGTCGACGTCGCCCAGCGCGCTGCCGCAGCCGACGTCGCCGATGCGCCCGCTGGCGGGGAGCTGCCGCGCGAGGGTGGCGCTCCCGTCGGGCCAGACCACCAGGGCGCTGCCGCTGCGCGTCGACGTCGCCTGGAAGCCCGAGGGCAGGCGCAGCCCGCGCCCGCCCACCTGTACGTCGGGGAGGAAGCGGTTGAGGCCCGGCTCCAGCCGCGCGGTGAGGCCGTCCATCGTGATGGTGTCTTGCGCGCCCGAGGGCCTCAGCGTCGAGCCCACCAGCGCCAGCACCTCGGCCCGCGCCCGACGCCCGGACCACGCGACCAGCCTGGCCGGGTTCTGGGTGAAGGCCAGGGCGCCGAAGGGCTCGCGCGAGAGCGCGGCCGCGGCGGGGCCCGACGAGAGATCGTACCGGGCCAGCACCTTCGCGTCGGCCGACAGCAGCACCACCTCTTCGCCCAGCAGCACGGCCACCTCGGCGCGGCGGTCGCCGTCGAGATCACCCGCGGCGAGCGCGGCCGGCACGGTGCCCCACCTGGCCAGCGAGGTGAGCTTCAGCTCGAGGGGAACGGCGGGCGCGGGGCTGCGCGTCACGCCGGCGAGCGCGGCGACCTCGGCGTCGAACTCCCACGTCAACCCGATCGCCACCGCGCGCGGACCGCGCGTCGGCCGCTCACCGGCCCAGAAGTTCCTCCACGTCTCGAGCGCGTCGCCTCGAACGATCAGCGTGGCGCCGTCAGTGAGGATGGAGAGCCGAACCAGCGTCGACAGCTCCCGCGTCGTCGCGAGGGCGACCGCAGCCGAGGGCGTGGCCTCGAGCACCTCGCACGAGAGCTTCGCGAGCGTGAGCCGCCCGCACACCACCGTGGCCACCGCGCGAGCGAGCACGGGCGCGTTGGCCTCGACGACGAGGCCGACCGGGCCCATGAGGCCTGCGCCCAGCACCCGGGTGGCGACGCCGTCAGCGAGCTGCTCGAGCGTGGAGCCCGACGAGGCCGCCGCCGACAGCACGAGCGCCAGCACGCCGCCGGTCACCGGGTGCCCCGTTGGTTGTCCAGCAGGAGGAAGTCGTTGGGGTCCACCGTGCCGGGCCGGGGCGCCTCTTCGGTCGGCGCGGTACCGGCGAGGAACCACTCTTCTCGTCCCGGCACGCTGGAGCCCGCCAGCTTGCCGCTGAGCGGATCGACGCGCACGCGCACCACGCCCTCGGGCACGGCGAACTCGAGCCCGGGGAGCCCCGCGTGCGCCGTCTTCATGAAGTCGAGCCAGATGGGCAGCGCGGCGCGGCCGCCGGTCTCGAGCGGGCCGATGGGCGCGTGATCGTCGAAGCCGACCCACGCCGACGCGACGTACTGCTGCGTGTACCCGGTGAACCAGGCGTCGCGGTACTCCTGGGCGGTGCCCGTCTTCCCGGCCGCGGGGCGCTTGAGCTCGAGCACCGCCACCGCGGTGCCCTCTTCGACGACGCTGCGCATGAGCGAGGTGGTGAGGAAGGCGATGGGGGCGGGCACCTGCTGCTCGAACGCCGCCTCGCGCTGCATCAACACCTGCTCCCCGCCGCCCTCTCTTCGCCGTGCCACCCGACGAATGACGATGGGCTCGGCGTACTGCCCCAGCGAGTGGAGCGTCGCGTAGGCGTTGGCGATCTCGAGCATGGTGACCTCGCCGGTGCCCAGGCAGAGGGTGAGGCTCTGCGGCAGCTCGGCCTTGATGCCGGCCTTGCGCGCCCAGGCGATCAGCCCGTCGACCGAGACGTCTTCGACGAGCCGCGCCGACACCGTGTTCTTCGAGCGGGTCAGCGCCTGCCGCAGGGTGATGGGGCCGTCGAAGCCCGCCTTCTCGAAGTTCTTCGGCTCCCAGGTCTTGCCCGTGAAGGGGTCGCGCACCTGCACCGGCGCGTCGTTCACCCGCGTCATGGGCGTGTAGCGGCCGGTCTCCATCGCCGCGGCGTAGAGGAAGGGCTTGAACGAGCTGCCAGGCTGGCGCCTGGCCTGGGTGGCCCGGTTGAACTCGCTGGTGGAGAAGTCGTAGCCGCCCACCATCGCCACCACCTCACGGCGCGTCGGCTCGATGGCCAGCAGCGCGCCCTGCACCTTCGGCAGTTGGGCGAGGGTGGCCTCGAGCCGGGTGGACGCAGGGAGCGCGCGGCCCAACCGCACCCGCACCAGGTCTCCCGGAGCGACGACGTCACCGATGGCGCGGGGGGCCTCGCCCAGGCGCCCCTCGGTTCGACGCCGGGCCCACTTCACCGAGTCGAAGCTCAGCTCGGCCTCGCGGCCGATGAGGTCGATGACGGCCACCTGGCGCTCCGCCTCGACGCTGGTCACCAGGCCGACGGTCTCGAGCGACTCGGCGAGCGACTTCACGCCGATGGCGCGCGCGCGCTTCTCGTCTTCGGTGGGGATCGGCTCGTCGAGGTCCACCTCCTCCACCTCGGCGAAGGGGTCGGCGTCGGGCTCGGTGGGGGCGGTGAGATCCTTGAGCGCGGTGAGCTCGGCCACCATGACGTCGTCAGGGCGCCGCTTGCCGGCCTCGGCGACGCGCCGCGCCAGCAGGGGCCGCAGGCGGGTGAAGTGCTCGAGGTCCACCTGCCCGACGGGGCCGCGGTAGCCCTGGCGTTGATCGACGGCCTCGAGCCCCCGCCGAAGCGCCGCCTCGGCCGCGCCCTGGAGCTTCGGATCCATCGAGATGTCGACGACCAGCCCGGCCTCCATCACCGTCTTGTCGCCGAACTGCGCCACCAGCTGCTTGCGCACCTCTTCGGCGTACGACTGGCCCACTGGCAGCGGCGGGCGGGGCCCCAGCACGATGGGCGTCTCGAGCTCGGCCTCGGCGATGGCCTGCGGCACGAAGCCCTTCTTCCACAGCTGCCCCAGGACGTAGCGCTGGCGCTTCTTGGCGCGCACGATGTTGGTGAGCGGGTTGATGCGGTGCGGGCTCTGCACGGTGCCGGCGATGACGGCGGCTTCACCGACCGAGAGCTCTCGCGCGTGTTTGCCGAAGTAGAAGAGCGAGGCCTCTTCGACGCCGTAGCGGCCGTGCCCGTAATAGATGGTGTTGACGTAGAGCGAGAGGATCTCGTCCTTCGAGAGCGCCGACTCCATGCGGGGCGTCAGGATCCACTCCCGCACCTTGCGCGAGAGGGTGCGCTCGGTGGTGAGCAGCAGCCGCCGGCAGGTCTGCTGGCTGATGGTCGAGGCGCCCGACTTCATGCCGCCGGGCTTGAGGTTCTTGATCGCCGAGCGGGCGATGCCCACCCAGTCGAGGCCGTGGTGCTCGTAGAAGTCGGCGTCCTCCGCGGCGAGGAAGGCGTCGCGCACGTGTTTGGGCAGGGTCTTCACGTCGACCCAGGTGCGGCGCTCGGTGAAGAACTCGGCGCAGGTCGCGCCGCCGCGGCAGGTCACCTTCGTCACCTGCGGCGGCCGCCAGGTGCGCAGCTCCTCGACGCTGGGCAGCTCGCGCGAGAAATACCACCAGGTGCCCAGGCCCGCGCCGAGGAGCGCCACCACCCCCGAGAGCCCCAGCACGAGCAGGCGCTTGAGCCATCGCCACAGACGCTGCCGGAGCTTCATGCGAGCCGCCGAGTGTAGACCGCCCGCGCCGCCCCGCACCGGCTGATCGACGAGGCGCCGTGGTGAGGCGGCCACGGCTGCGGTCCGAGAGACACGGGGCGAGGGCTCACCGTGGCAGCATGAGCAAGCGCTGGGCCCGTCACTGCCCGATGAAGACGTCGCTCAACCAGAGGTCGACGACCGACAACCCCTGACTGCCCACGCTGACGGCGCCCACGTGCTTGTCCCAGAGCGCGGGCGGGAAGCGGGTGGCCCCCTGGCTCTGCTGGCCGTTGAGGCGCGCGGTGACGGTGCTCGACACCGGGTCGAACCGGTACTCCACCATGTTCCAGGTGTCGGCGCTCAACGGCAGCCCCCAGCGGCCGCCCAGCCCGCGGGCGCCGCCGTCCCACGCGTTCTCGGGCTCGATCAGCGTGCCCGACGGCCCGTAGGCGATGGAGCCCCCCGCGAACCCACCGTCGGCCGCGCCGGCGAACCTCAAGCGCAGGCTCCACGGGCGCTGGGTGTCGAGCCCGGTCGGCAGCTCGAAGGTCAACGCGCCGCCGGTGAAGGCGCCCTTGGCGATGCGGGCGCAGGTGCCGGCGTCGGGCGCGCAGCCAGTCGAGGGCGTACAGGCCGGCGCGGGCGGGAAGGCGGGGCAGGGCTCGTAGCGCAGCACGGTGCCGGCGGCGCCGAAGGTGCGGACTGGCGGTTGGGCGCCCGCCGTCGGGTCGAACGACCAGCTCTGCGCGGTGGGGCCGGTCATGGGGAGCGTCGACTCCGTGCTGACGCTCAAGTTGCGCAGCTCGACGCGCCCCGCGCTGAAGAGGTTGGGCGTCCAGGAGTGCAGGCCCAGTCGCCAGGCCTCGGAGGTGCTGGCGCCGTCGTGGTAGCGGAGCACCTCGCGCAGCGGCTGCATGCCCCGGCCCACGCTCACCGACCACCGCCCCGCGTCGAGCACCACCCGCACCCGGTTCCACTCATCGGGGGCGAGGGTGGCGCCGGCGCTCGCCAGCATGCGCCAGGGGCCGTTGCTCCGCGACTCGCGCAGCACCGTGGTGCCTTCGGCGACGGGCACCGAGTTGGGCCCGAACAGGAGCGACAGCCTTCGGGTGCCGCTGACGAAGACGAAGCCGGCCATCACGTTCGCGCCCAGCGCGCCGGTCGGCCGCAGCTCGACCTCGAAGGTGCCGCTGCGCCACTGCTCGTCTCCGAAGGTCGCGCTGCCGACGCAGAGGGCCGGCTGCTCCACGCTCAACACCTCGCCCGCGACCGACGCCATCGGCGCGCAGTTGCTGTCGCTGCTCCACGGCAACACCTCGGTGGTTCGAATGGTGAAGCCGGTGGCGCGCGTCTCGGAAGACGCGGCCTGACAGCTGTTGAGCGCCTGCACCTGGCCCGAGATCTGCGCCTTGAGGGGATGGCCGGTCGTTTGCGCAACACAGCGCCCGGCGGCGCAGGCGCTCGAGGGCACCGTGACGCAGGTGGGCGTGCCGGCGGCGACCCCCGTACAGAGGCGGTAGCTCGGGGCCTCGGTGACTGGCGTGAAGGCCCACGACAGGCTGGTGCCGTCGGTGCCCGAGGTGACGCTCAGGCTGGCGGGGCTGGCGGGCGCGGCGCACGAGGCCTCGCAGCCGTTCTCGGCCAGGCCATCGGCGTCACGAAACCCCTCGACGCACTCGAACCCGCAGGCCGACGCCTGGCACACCGCGACCGCGTTGGCCGGCGCGGAGCACCGCTCGGCCGAGGTCGGGCAGCCAGAGGCCGGCACGCGCGCTGGATCGAACAACACGCTGCAGCCGCTGCAGCCGATGACGAAGAAGAGCAGCGCGCGCCCCGTCATGGCGTGGCCCCCGGCGTCGGGTCGGCGGGCGCGCCGAAGATGAAGAGGACCAACGCGGCGACGCCGCTGGCGATGGCGACGCCCAGGCTCAGATCGGCGCCCAGGTTGTAGGTGCGCTGCGTGGCGTCGAGCGCAGGTCGCTCGGCCGAGAGCGCGGCGCTCAGCTTCGGGTAGTGCGAGACGGCGAGCGCGCCGAAGACGCCGGCGGCGATGGCGGCGGCCCCGGCGACGGCGGTCGAGGCCACGGTGGCGGGCACGAAGCGGCGCTCCCCGACGAGCGGCGGAGTGCTCGGCGGCGGAGGTGGCGGCTCGAGCACGACCGGCCGCTTCACGTCCTTGAACAAGGCGCTCACCGCGCGCTGCGCCAGGGCGGTCGCGTCGTCGGGCACCGCGCTCAGCTTCTCGGTGAACGACGACAGCTTCGCGCTCGTCGGCGTCTCGACCACCTGGGCGGTGAAGAGGTAGCTCGCGCCCACCTTCCCGAAGCCCCACGCCAACACCCACCGCGCGTCGGCGCGTTGCCCCAGCGTGGCCAGGCACTCGGCGTCTTCTCCGCACATCGTCGCGGCGCGCAGCGCCTTCTGGGTCTCGACGCCGTCGAGCGTCTTCCAGCCCGCCGCCGCCGTCTGCGCGCGCAGGGCGTCGGCGACGCGCGCCACCACCTCGGGCTCGACGCCCAGGGACTGGAAGGAGACCACCAGCACGCGCTGCTGGGGCTCGGCGAGGGCGAGGGCGGGGAGCAGCGCGACGAGGCAGGCGAGGCGGATCATGGGCTATCGGCCGAGCCGGCGCTCCGCCTCGGAGAGGGCATGTTCGGCGTCGCGCAACGAGGCGTCCAGTTCCGTGTGGCGCTGGGCGGCCGCGTCGTCGAGCGCCTGCGTCACGGTGGCCTTCTCGAGGGTGGTGAGCTGGGCGTCACCGTAGCGACGGAGCAGGGCGTTGAAGCGGCGCTGCACCTCAGCGAGCCGTGCGCGAAAGGGCGTCATCGGGTCTTCGGCTGGCTTCACCTCGGGGGGCGGCGCCGGCGTCGGCTTCGGCTTCGCGGCCACCGGAGCGCGTCGGGGCTCCACCGCGACGGGCACGGGAGGCGGCGGGTCACCAGCCGGCGGCGGCTTCAGCTCGACGGGCATGAGCACGGTCGGCTGAGGCAGCGTGGGTGCCGGCGCGGGCGCGTCGGCGCGCCTGGCGACGAAGGCGCCCACCCCGATGAGCGCCACCACCAGGGCCACGGCCACCACCAACCCGCTCGCGCCGCGACGCTCGGTCAGCCCGGCGTTGGCGAGGGCCTGGCCGGTCGTCGGCGCGGGGGGCGGCGGCGGCAGCCCAGCGACCCCGTTGAGGACTTCTTCGACCTGCCGGGCGCTGGCGGGCCGCTTCGCGGGGTCGAGCGAGAGCATCGACGCGACGATCGAGGTGAGCGGTTGGGGAATCGGCTCACCGGTCGCCGCCCGGAGCAGCCGCTGCGGCGTCGTCACCGCGCTCATCGAGGTGCGCGACAGCAGCTCGTACAGCGTCACCCCGACGGAGTAGAGGTCGGCGCGCGCGTCGACGGCGCGGCCCGCGGCCTGCTCGGGCGCCATGTAGAACGGCGTGCCCAGCACCAGGCCTGCTTCGGTCTGCGCGCCCCCAGAGAGCCGTCGCGCCACGCCGAAGTCGAGCACCTTGAGGCGCTCCTGCCCGTCGTCGGCGATGACGAAGAGGTTCTCGGGCTTGATGTCACGGTGAACGACGCCGAGCCGGTGCGCGGCCTCGAGCGCGTCGCAGGCCATCGCCATCAACCTCGAGATGCGCGCGACCGGCAGCGGGCCCTGCTCCCGATCGAGCTCGGCGATGGTGCGCCCCTCGAGCAGCTCCATCACCAGGTACACCCGCCCGGGCTCTTCCACGAAGTCGAGGATCTCGACCGTGTTCGGGTGCTTGAGATCGTTGACCACCTTCGCTTCCTGAAAGAAGCGCTGCACCACCTCGGGCATCGCGGCGTACTCCTCGCGCAGCACCTTGATGGCGGCTTCACGGCCCAGCCGGGTGTGGCGCCCCACGTAGACCTCGCCCATGCCGCCTTCGCCCAGGCGCCGCACCAGCTCCCACGCGCCGAAGATCTGCCCGAGCCGCCCGGGCGAGGCGACGGCTGGCGGCCTGCTCGAGATGTTGGTGTCGGGCACCTCGACCTTCTGCACGCTCGCGGTGCCGCCGCTGCCGAGCGCGCGCAGCTGCCGCGCGAAGGAGAAGAGGTCGGACGCGCCCGTGCCCACCAGCGCAGCGTGCAGGGGCCGCACGATCTCGGGGCGCAGGCCGATGAAGTCGGCGCTGCTCGGCGCTTCGGGTGGCGGCAGGCCCTTGAGCAGCTCGAAGGTGAGCGCCGCCAGCTGCCGCACCTGCTCGCGCGCGGTGCCCTCGAACGGCACCGGGGCGACCTTCGGGGTGCCCTCGGTGGAGGTGACCGAGGTGAGGGTGGCGGTGGAGGGGGCGCCGGCGTCACCGAGCCGCACCAGCGTCTCGCAGATGGCAGGCACCACGCGCAGCACCTCGTCGAGGCCGAGCGCGCCTTCCCGCTGGAGCCGGGCCGCCAACGTCTCGTCTGCTTCGCCCATGCGCCGCCCGACGATAGCCCGCCGGGTGCGTTTGAGGGCCCGCAACCTCGCCAGCGTTCCGTTCAGGCGGCCGCGGAGCGAGGATGGGCGGGTGACGGCCAGACAGACGTGGGTGACGAAGGTGGCAGGGGGCGCGCGCCGCGCGGTGCAGGAGTACGCGCTGGCGGTCACGAACGGGCCCGACCGCGGCAAGACCGTGAAGGTGCGGGCCAGCCGGTTTCGGGTCGGCGCGCTCGAGGGCAACGACCTGCAGCTGAGCGACCCGTCGGTCTCGGGCCTGCACTGCGAGCTGGTGCACGACGAGCGCGGCGTGCGGGTGCACGACCTCGGCAGCCGCAACGGCACCGTCGTCAACGGGGTGCTGGTGGCTGACGCCTTCCTCACCGGGCCCGCGGTGCTCCAGCTGGGCGGCACGCAGCTGTCGTTCACCCCGGGCCTCGCCGCGGTGGAGATCGAGGCCTCGGCGGCCGAGGCCTTCGGGCCTTTGGTGGGGCGCTCGGTGGCCATGCGGGAGCTCTTCGCGCGCCTCGAGTCGTTCGCCGCGCGCGACGCGACGGTGCTGATTCACGGCGAGACCGGCACCGGCAAGGAGCTGGTCGCCGAGGCGCTCGTGCAGGCCAGCGCGCGCGCCGAGAAGCCGCTGGTGGTGGTTGACTGCAGCGCGCTGGCGCCGTCGCTCATCGAGAGCGAGCTGTTCGGGCACGAGAAGGGCGCCTTCACCGGCGCCGTCGCCGCGCGGGCTGGCGCCTTCGAGCGCGCCACCGGGGGGACGGTCTTCCTCGATGAGATCGGCGAGCTGCCGCTGGAGCTCCAGCCACGGCTGCTGCGCGCCCTCGAGCGCCGCGAGGTGTCGCGGCTGGGCGGCAAGGGCCCCACCGCCGTCGACGTGAGGGTGCTGGCCGCCACGCACCGCCCGCTGGAGGAAGAGGTGAACCAGGGCCGGTTTCGCGCCGACCTCTTCTATCGGCTCTCGGTGCTGCGGGTGGACGTGCCGCCGCTGCGCGATCGACGCGACGACATCGGGGTGCTGGCCCAGCACTTCCTCGGGCCCGGGGTGTCGCTCGACCAGCGCACGCTGGAGCGCTTCATGAGCCACCCCTGGCCGGGCAACGTGCGCGAGCTGCGCAACGCGGTGGAGCGCTGGAAGGCCGGGGCCGAGCCGCTGACGCCGTCTCCAACCGCGCCTGGGCTGGCGATGGCGGCCAGCCTCGACGAGCCCTTCCTGGTGCAGAAGGAGCGGCTCGTTCACGGCTTCGAGGTCGCCTACGCGAAGGCCTTGCTCGAAGCGTCGAAGGGCAACCTGAGCGAGGCCGCGCGGCGCGCGGGCGTCTCGCGCATGGCGGTGGTGAAGATGTTGAGCCGCCTCGGCCTCACCGGCTGAGCGCGGGAGCGCCAGCCAGTGCGGAGGTGACGGGGGCGCGGCCCCGTCAGCGGCAGGGACGGCGGGAGCTGCGCCGGCGCCGCGAGAGCCGCAGCACCAGCAGCCCGGCGAGGGCCTGCGCGAGCACGGTGTCGGCGCCCGTCGAGCAGCCGCAGGCCTTCTTGGTGGTGAGGTTGCCGCCGCCGCCCATGCCGCCGTCCACGCTGGCGGTGCCGCCGCCCGTCCCGCTCGAGCCGCCTGCCGTCGCGGCGCCACCGGCTGCCGAGCCGCCGCCCGCCGAGCCACCGGCGCGCCCGCCACCGGCGGCCCCTCCACCGGCGCTCCCGCCGCCCATGCCCGCGTCGCCGTCCCAGGCGACGCTGATGGAGGTCGAGCCCAGGGTGAAGCAGCCGCCGCCCACGATGGCCTCGTCGGCCGTGAAGTCCCACTCGACGAAGCGCACGTTGGTGAGGGTGCCCTCGATGCGCCCCGCGCCTTCGTCCTGCGTGGCGACGGTGACGGTGCCGGTGCCGCTCTGCGCGAAGTAGTCGCGCGCGCAGGTGCCCTGGTTGTTGCAGTCGGTGCTGATGATGGCGCAGATGTCACAGGAGCCGTAGGTGTCGCTCGACGAGAACTGGCGCGTGGCCGGCACCATCAACCCGGCGCCGTAGTAGGCCTCGAACGCGAGCGTCAGCATGCCGCCGTCGGCGCGCGCGAACACCTGGGTGTAGAGCTCGGCGCCCGCGGTCTCGTTGTTCGGCTGGTACCCCGCGGAGGAGTCGACCGTGGGCCAGGTCGAGATGGCGGTGCAGCCGCCGTCGCCCGGCACGATCACCACCCCGCCGTCGTTGGGCAGGTTCGCGCAGTTCACCATCGGGTCGGCGGCGTTCTTCGGGGTCGGCGTGCCGACGGTGAAGTCGGCGCGGTTGTTGTCGGTCTCGAAGCAGCCGCTCCCGCCGCGGCGCACCGACGACGAGGCCGAGGTGTTGGGCGTGCTCATGCCCTCGGAGCAGTTGGTGTTGGCGCCGTAGCCGACGAGGTCGACGATGCTGGTGGCGTTCGGGCAGGCGCCGCTGAGCCCTGTGGTGCGGTTGACCAGCGCCACCTTGCCGGCGGTCGCGCTCATCGCGATCATCCCCGTGTCGTCGTGCGCCGGTAGGTTCTGCCCACCCGTACCCGCGGTGCCCAGGCGTACCAGGAAGTACCGCCCCGGCTGGACGGAGCCGGTGAGCGGGGCGACGCTCCAGCTGCCGCCGGTCTCGCTCGCGTACTGGAGCGACCACCCGTTGAGGCTGACCGTCGCGGTGCCGCGGTTGAAGAGCTCCACGAAGTCATAGCGGTAGGCGCCGGTGCTGGTGCCGCCACCACCGTACACCTCGCTGATCACCAGGCCGCTGGAGAGCGCCTGCCGTCGAGCGGCGAACGGCGCCTTCTCTTTCTCGACGCCACACGAGGCGAGGGCAGCGAGCACGGCGGCGAGGGCGATGAGAGGGGTGATGAGGCGCATGGCCGAGCGCCATACCCCGGCGCGGCGAACGAGAACAACCTTGACCACCGCCGGGGTGGGCAAGGTTGTTCTCGCGCGCCACTACGGCGTCGGGCCGTTCTCGGGCAGGGGGTGCGGCAGGTCGCTCACGCTGTCGTCCGCCGAGGGGACCTCGAGCGGGGCCCTGGCGACGCGGGCGGCGTTGAGGCGCGCCTTGACGTACTTCGGCGAGAGGTCCATCGCGGCCTGGTACGCGTGCTTCGCCTCGTCGCTCCGGCCCACGCGCTCGTAGGCGACGCCGAGGTTGTTCTGCACGTAGGCGACGGTGGGCAGCTGCTCGACCGCGTCTTCGAGGACGTCGACCGCCTCGTCGTTTCGGTTGGCGCGCAGGTAGGCCAGGCCCAGGTTGTTCATGGCGTAGCCGTGGTCGGGCTGCAGGGCGACCACGGTGCGGAAGCTGGTGATGGCCCCCGCGAGGTCTCCCGTCGAGAGCTGCGCGATGCCCGTCGTCTGGAACGCCTCGGGGTTGCCCGGGTCGCGCGTGGCCGCCTCCCGCCCCGCCGCGATGGCCCCCGCGAAGTCCCGGGCCTTCAGGAGCGCGCGCGCCTGCTTGATGCACACCACCGCGTCGGACGGGCGCTGCTGCGCGAGCCGGCCCCAGGCCTCGGCCGAGAGCGCAGGCTGCCCCGCCTGCCGGCCCAGCGTCGCGATCAGCTCGAGCGTCTCGACGTCGGCCGGGCTGGTGAAGAGCGCGCGACGGGCCTCGGTGAGCGCGCCGCTCGGGTCCAGGGCGCTGGCGAGCTGCCGGGCCCGCGCGAGGTGGTCGACGCTCGAGGTGTCGTGATGGAGCGCGAGCGAGTCGGTGCTCGCGGGCGTCGGGTCGGCCTTCGCCAGCGGCACGCCCGAGTCTGGCGCCTGAGCGCGCGCCACCACCGCCACCTTCGAGGGAATGACGGGTGACGCGTGCGTGGTGGGCGAGCGGCGAGGAGCCTCCTCACAGGCAGCGAAGGCGAGGGCGGCGGCGGCGGCGGCGATGAGCTGGTTCTTCATGACGTTCTTTCGTTCCTTGTGGGCGTGGGGTGGGGTGCGGCCCGAGGACGAGCAGAGCGAGCGTCGTGCCAGCGCGTAACTCCGCGCACTGCGAAGCGCGCGGCGCCAGGCGCGGAAAACCGGCCGCGTGCCAGCCGCCACGCTGCGTGGTCTGGTGCGCGCGAGGAGGCGTGATGGCGTTGCGGTGGGCGTTCCCCGACCCAGCCGAGGTGGAGGCGCGCTCGGCCATCGAGCAGCGCATCGACGCGTGGTGGAGCTCGGTGCGTGCAGGCCGCTCGCGCGGCGCGCCGCCCGACGCCGACGCCCTCGCGGCCATCGCCCCCGGCCTCCAGGTCGAGGTGCGCCGCAAGAGCCTCATCATCAGCCCTGACGGCGAGCGCCGACTGCTCCCGCTCGCCCGGCGCGTCATCGCCCGCGCGCCCGCCGACCTCGAGCTCCAGGTGCTCGAGGCGCGGCCCCCGGAGCTCGTCGACGAGGCGATCGCCCGCGCGAGGCAGAAGACCGGCCTCGACCCCTCGGCGTGGACGGTGCAGGTCGAGCCGCAGGAGCACGGCCTGCTGGCGCTGCGGTGGCGGGCGCCCCGGGTGCCCGACGGCGCCGCCGAGGCGGCCATCGTCTCGAGCCTCGCGCTCCTGGGGGAGCCGACCCTGCCTGACTGGGTGTCGTCGGTGACGGTGGAGCCGAGGCCCTCGATGGTCTCGCGGCTCCTCGGGGCGGGCGGAGGGGCCCTCGCTGAGCTCCCCCGGCAGCTGGCGCGGGCCCAGGCCGAGTGGCTCGCGCGGCAGGCCGACCAACCGCTCCTGGTGTCGTCGAGGGCCGGGCGCGACGCCAACTGGAAGGTGGTCACCCTCAGCCCGCCGGCAGACTCCGACGGCGCTGGCCAGCGCGATCTCGAGCGCGCGCGCACCGCCAACGTCGACCTCTTCAAGGCCGCCCGCTCGGGGGTGCCGTTCGCCTCGGCCCGCTTCTCGCGCTTCGGCGAGACGTTTCTCTACGTGAAGACCGACGGCTTCGGCGACGACGGCTTCTCGAACACCCTGGCGCTCGAAGAGGCGCTCGACCGGGCGCTCTCGCCCGACCAGCTGGGGCGCGCCATCGGGGCCGGCACCGGCACCCGGTACTCGTACGTCGACCTGGTGGTGAAAGACGTGCCGCGCGCGCTCGAGCGCATGCTCCCGGTGCTGAGGGCGGGGCGGCTGCCGACGCGCGCCTGGGTGCTCTTCTTCGACGACACCTACGCCGACGAGTGGGTGGGCGTGTGGCCTCGAACCGAGCCGCCGCCCTCCTTTCGTGCTTCCAAATGAGCGGCCGCACGGGCAATGAACGGCGCTCATCCATGCGGTGGGTGGCTCTCTTCAGCGTGTCGTTCCTGGCGGTGCCGGCGCTCGCGGCGCCCGACGCAGGCGTGGCTTCGTGTGCCGAGGTGGAGCAGCGCCTCTCAGCGGCCCAACGAACGCTGTCGCAGTGCGCCGAGGGCGCGCGCCTCATCAGCCTGGCGCGCGAGAAGTGCGAGGCGGGGCTCGGTGAGGTGTTCGACCGCGCCCAGGCGGCCCAGGCCCGGGTCGAGGCCTGCGTGCAGGAGCAGACCGAGCAGTGCCGCGAGACGGCCGCCTTCGCCGCGTCGCTGTTGCAGGGCACGGCGCGCGAGGTGGGCGCCTGCGTGCCCCCGAGCACCCGCGATCAGCTCCAGGCGCTGGTGACGGCGTGGGGCGCGACCTCGAAGAACCTGGCGCAGCTCGACGACTACCTCAGCGGGGCCACCGACGTGCTGCCCCGGGTGGTGGGCGTGAGCGAGCCCGAGCGGCGCCTGGCGCGCATCCTCGGGCTCAAGCAGGGCAGCCCCGCGTGGAACCGCCGGCTCCTCATCGCGGCGTTCAAGCTGACGGCCCCCGAGACGTGGGGGCGCCTCAAGGCGCAGGGCGCGCTCGCCATCGACGGCTTCTTCGACACCCGCGGCCCGCTCCCCGCGGGCTTCATCACCGAGGCCAACGGAGACCACGAAGGGCCCATCGGCCCCGCCGGGCCCCCGCTCACCGCGTCGCTGCGCCTGGTGCTCGCGTACCTCGAGGTGGCCGACTGCGAGAGCCGCTCCGAGTCGCGCGAGTGTGGCCGGGCCCGCCAGCTGCTCGAGCTGCTCGACGACGCGGGGCCGCTCATCGTCCGCCGGCGCATCGGAGACATGTGGGCCACCCCCTGCGACGCGCTCTCGCCCGACACCCTGCGCGCCTGGCTGCAGGACTTCCCCTCCAGCGGCCGCAAGGAGCGAGACCAGGCCATCGCCGACTTGACGAAGGCCGCCAGCAGCAAGCTCTTCCTCTGCTACCTCGCCGACGCCGACGGCGACCCCTCGTACCGCGCGTGGGTGACGCCTCGCCTGCCGACGGCGGCCCAGCTGGGCGCCCGCAGCACGCTGCCGCTCGAGGCCTTCGCCCAGCACGTCAAAGAGGGCGACGCGCTCGACCGCTGTGGGCGGGCGGTGCGGGTGCTCCAGCGCGTCGAGGCCAAGGGGTGCGGCATCGCGCGGCCAGACGATCTCACCACGCTCTCGGCGTGGGCCCACCAGCCGCTGCCCCCCGAGGCGTCTGACGACGCGCAGCTGTGTCAGAAGGTCGCGACGCTGCTGTGGAGCGGCGCCGCGGTGCAGCTGCCCAGCTCGCCCAGCGAAGGCGTCAAGGTCGACGCCGAGGGCAGCTCCGAGATGGGGAAGGCCCGCCGGCACTGCGACGAGCGCGACGGCACCAGCCCCCAGTTCGAGCAGGGCCTGCTGGCGCTGCACGCCATCGGCAAGGCCCTGGGTGAGCCCTCGAGCGCGTCACCCTGGCGCCTCGACCCGACCGGCACGCGCCCCATCGAGCTGGCGCAGTTCGAAGAGGCCGAGACCTACGGCGGCTGGCTCCAGCACCTCGCCAACCAGGAGAGCGCCGCCGAGGCGCTCGGCCTGTCGCGGGTGCGCGCCGACGACTGCCGGGAGCACCAGCGCGGCGCCCACTCGGACTGCGACCTCGTCTACACGCTCGAGGGCACCTGGACGCGCTATCGCCGGGTGACGCTGGCGAGCGCCGGGGGGCTGGTGGTGCTGGCGGTGCTCCTGACGTGGCTGTCGCGGGTGCGCCGCGCGCGGAGCGTCTTCGCCGCCTCGATGAGCACGGTGCGAGAGAGCCTGCGCGCCCTGGGCCTCAACGCCGAGCCCGACAGCTGGCGCCTGCTCTTCCCCTCGCGCCACGACACCCTGCTGCTTGACCTGCCGCGAACGCCGGCCTGGGAGCGGTGGGGCACCGACGCCTGCGCCATCCTGTCGCCCGGCGTCACCGCGCTGCGCGAGGCCGACGTCAACCACGCGGCGTCGGTGGCGCTGCGCGAAGACGTGCACGTGGTGTTCCTCCTCCACGCCGACTCGGCGGTGCCCGACCTGGGCGCCGTGCGCGCCACGCTCGACTGGGCGGCCCGGGGTGGCACGCGCGCGGTGACGGTGCTGCCGCTGGCCCTGTCGCGGCTCGCCTGGGCCACCCGCGACGAAGATCTGCTCGACCTGGTCGAGGCGGCGACCCTGCGCGGCAACCCCTTCGAGGTGCGCGGCCCGGTGCGCAGCTCGAGCCAGTTCTGGAACCGGGAGCGGCTGGTGGCCGGCCTCTTGACCGAGGCGCGCAAGGGCAACTGGGCGGTCGTCACCGGCCTGCGGCGGTTCGGCAAGTCGTCGCTGGCCCTCGAGGTGGCGCGGCGTATGACGGGCCCCTCGGCCTACGTCGACCTCGCCGGCTTTCACCACGAGGTGTCGTACGGCGAGACGCCGGCGGTGGCGGTCGAGGCCATCCTCCGCACGCTGGTGGCGAGGCTGTCGGAGTCGGCGTCGGCCCGGTACCCGGCGGCGGTGGTGCCCGCGCTGCCCACCGAGGCGCTCGACGCTCCGGCGCTGGCGGCGTGGCTGCGGGGCCTGACGGCGGCCTGCGCGCAGTCGAGCGGCACCGCGCCCCCGCCGCTGCTGCTGGTGGTGGACGAGGTGGAGCAGTTGTTGACCGCGCCGCCCGAGAAGCTGGGGCGCGCCCTCGACGTCATGGCCACGCTCGTGGGCCGGCTGCGGAGCGCCCTGGCCGAGCCGTCTTCTCCCAACACCGGCAGCTCGGTGAGCGTGGTGCTGTGCGCGGCCCTGCACCCGCTGCTGTGGGCCCCGCTGTCCACGCTCGGCGGCCAGAGCCTGATGGGCGCCTTCCCCAGCCTGTGCGTGCCGGCGCTCGACGACGAAGCCGCGCACGCGATGATGCGGGGCCTGGGCTCGCGGCAGGGCATTCGCTTCGACGACGACGCGCTCTCGGCGCTGGTGGTGGCGTCCCACGGCGTCCCCCTGCTGTTGCGGCGCCTGGGCACCTCGGTGCTGGAGCTCTACGACGCCGACCGGGCCCGGCAGGGCGCGCTGGGGGCCATGCGCATCGGCGTCGAAGGGGCGCGCGAGGCCATCAAGCGCGAAGAGAAGGGCGGCTCGCCGCTGCGGGTGTGGGTCGAGAGTGAGATCGCCCAGGTCGACACCTCGGCCGGCGTGCTGCTGCGCGCGCTCGCGAGCGCCGACCGCGTCACCGTCGAGGCCCTCGAGCGCCTGGCCGAAGCGCACGTGATGGCCCGCTTCACGGCGACCGGCATCAACGACCACCTCGCGCCGGTCGAGCTGCGCCGCCGCGCCCAGGAAGCAGCCAGCGTGATGGTGCGGCTGCTGGCCGAGTCGAAGCTGCTGGCCGCGCACGGCGATCTGACGGCCCCCGAGGCCTACTCGCTCCCCGACGGGGTGCTGCGGCGCATCTTGCAAGAGTCGCGGCGCGCCGAGGCGAAGAGCGCCTGAGCCGCCGCCTGGCCGCGCTCACCCCGGCTCGGTGAACCAGTAGTCACCGCCGCGCGGGCGCACCTCTTCCCGCAGGAGGAACGGCGGTTGCCCCAGCAGCCGGGGCAGCGCGGCGGTCGCGACCCCGTGCGCGCTGAAGACGGCGCGGCAATCGCGGAACCCCGGGCGCAGCTCGAGGTTGACGTGGAACACCCCGCGGCCGTCGGCCGTCTGGGCTTCACTGAAGGCGGTGCGGTACATCGGGTACATCGAGGGCCCCATCGCCCGGAAGACGAAGTGCAACAACAACCTGCCGCTCACGAAGCGCCGCAAGATGCGCGCAGAGGTGGGCGAGCGCTCGGGCACCAGGGCGCAGGCCTCTCGAAACGCGGCGGGGCCGAGGTGGGCTTCGAGCCGCTCCATCAGGGTGGCGAAGTGGTCCCACTCCAGGCCCCCCAGCCGGCGCCGCAGCAGTGCGGGGTCGATCGGCAGGCCCTCGCACAGCGCCTCGAGGGAGAGTTCCTCTCGGTCGGCCATAGCCACCAGCATCTCGACCACCACATGGGCGACGGCGCGGTCGTTCATGAGGGGGACAGAGTCTGGCAGAGCGGCGCTCGAGCACCAGCACCACCGGGCTCCCGAACGGGCGATCCGACCCGCTGACGCCACCCGTGGAACGCGCTACACCTTCTGCCGCGACATGAGTCTTCGCCTGAGGAAGTTCGGAGGCATGCTGGCGGGCGCCGCGCCGCTGCTGGGCGCTGTCATCTCGATGGCCTGGCTGGGCTGGTCGGTCGACGCCGAGCCCACCTCGATGCTGCTGGCCATGGCGACCCACCCCATCGGCGCCATCGCCCTCATTCAGACGATCTACACCGGGCTGTTGGGGCTCTTGTGGATGCGCTACCGCCCCTTCAAGGCGCCCGAAGGCGTCGAGTGGCCGAAGGTGTCGGTGATCATTCCCGCCTTCAACGAGGGCCCCATGGTGGGCCGCAGCATTCGCAGCGTGGCGGCGTGCGACTACCCGAAGGACAAGCTCGAGGTGATCGTCGTCGACGACGGCTCCCGCGACGACACGTTCTTCCACATGCAGTTCCTCCGCCGCGAGTTCCCCGACCTGGTGAAGCTGGTGCGCTTCGCGGGCAACCGGGGCAAGCGCTCGGCGCTGGTGGCGGGCATTCGCGCGGCGACGGGCGACTACGTCGTCACCATCGACTCCGACAGTGAGATCGACCCGCGCACCGTTCACGAGATGGTGACGCCCTTTCTCGCCGACCCGCAGGTGGGCGGCGTGGCGGGCCGGGTGGCCGTGCTCAACCGCGACAGCCCCATCAGCCGCATGCTCGAGGTGCAGTTCACCCTGGCCTTCGACTACGGGCGCGCGGCGCAGTCGGTGTACCGCACGGTGGCGTGCTGCCCGGGCGCGCTGTCGGCCTTCCGCAAGAGCATCATCGTGCCCTTCCTCGACGAGTGGGAGAACCAGCGCTTCCTGGGGCGCCCGGTGAACCACGGCGAAGATCAGGCCCTCACCAACATCGTGCTGCGGCAGGGCTTCGACACCGTCTACCAACGCCCGGCGGTGGTGAACACGCTGGTGCCCACCACCTACTCGCAGCTCTCGCGCATGTTCCTGAGGTGGGACCGCAGCTACATCGTCGAGGGCTTCTCGTTCGCGCGCTTCATGTTCACGCGCTACCGCAAGAACAACCGCGTGCTGCCCATCCTCACCTTCTTCGTCTCGAACCTGCGCTTCGTGCTGGTGGCCGTCGCCATCATGGAGCTGCCCAGGCTCTTCGACACCAACGTCACCGCGGTGGGGCGCAGCGTGGTGGCGCTGCTCATCGGCACCATCTTCTCGGCGGCGTACTACCTGCGCTTCGAGCGCAGCTTCCGCTGGGTCTACGGCGTGCTGTACGCCGTGTTCTCGGTGGTGGCGCTCCAGTGGATTCTGCCCTGGGCGTTGGTGACGGTGCGTGACGAGCGCTGGGGCACACGGTAGCTTCTCGTCGCTGCCCGCAACGGAAGAGTCGGGCCGCGGCCACAGAGGCTGCGGTGGGGTGGGGCCGGACGTACGTAAGGGGAGAGATCACATGACGCAGAGGCTTGGGTTGGTCGCGGTGGTGGCCGTGGTGTTGGGCTGCGCGTCCGAGGTTCCATCGGCGGGTTCGACGCCGGTGGGAACCCGCAGCCAGGCGCTCGCGCCGGCCAACGACAGCTGCAGCGGCGCGGTCGCGTTGACGGTGAACACGCCCGTCTCGGGCACCACCGCCGAGGCCGGCGACGACTTCCACTGCGAGTACCTGTACGGCGCCGACGTCGTCTATTCCTTCAGCCCCGCCACGACGGGAGCCTTCCGCGCGGTGGTGACGGCCAGCACCTCTGCGGGTGACGGAGGCGGCTTCATCTGCGGCGACGGCGGCTGCTACGGCCGTTTCGACCCGTTCGTCTACGTCACCGACCCTCCGTGTGACGCCGGAGTCTGTCGGCCCTCGCTCCGCGGCAACTCCGTCACCTTCAGGGCCAACGCGGGCACCTCGCAGTTCCTCGTCGTCGACGGCTACCAGGCGACGGCGGGCGGGGCCTTCTCGCTGGTCGTCAACCCCATCGTGCCTCCCTCGAACGACACCTGCGCGAGCCCGGCGGTCCTGCCGCTGGGGGCCAACGTCACGGCGGACTTCTCCAACGCCCTCGACGACACCTTCTCGCTCGACGGCGGGGGCGGGTGCTCGGTGCCCGGGGCCCCTGACCTCATCTACGCCTTCACGCCGCCCACCTCGGGCCGCTACCGCTTCACCATCTCGAGCGGCGCGCTCACGCTGAGCGCCGGCGCCTGCGGCGGCTCTTGCGGAGACTGGCCCACCTCGAACCTGACGGTCGATCTCTCCGCGGGCACCCCGTACTTCCTCATCGCTGACGGCACCGGCACCGCCACGGTGCGGGTGGACCAGGTGGTCGTCCCGCCGAACGACGCCTGCCTCAGCGCGACGCCCATCTCGCTCGGGCCGCCCGTCTCGGGCACCACGGTGGGCGCGCGGCTCGATGCCTACTGCAGCACCTACTCAGGACCCGATGTCTTCTACCGCTTCACGCCTCCGAGCACCGGCGCGTACAACGTGCGCGCGACCTCCACCGCGGCCGATGGCGGCTTCGGTGCGTTCTTCACCATCGGGTCGGGGCCTGGCTCCTGTACCCCGGTTGACGCCGGCGCCCTCTTGACCTGTACGACCGGCTACGGGAGCCAGGGCCACAACTTCCGCGCGACCGCCAACACGCCGGTCAGCCTCATGGTTCAGTCGGCCACTGAGACGGGCTTTCAGGTGCAGGTCAGCGCCATCACCCCGCCGGTCAACGACACCTGCGCCAGCCCTTCCACGTTGTCACTCGGCGTTCCGGCCGCTGTCGATCTCTCTGACGCCCTCGACGACGCTCCGGCATCGGTCTTGGGCGACGGCGGCTTCAACACCTGTGGGACGTCGGGCATCGCCGATGTCTTCTTCGCCTTCACGCCGCCGACGACCGGGCGCTACCGGTTCCAAGGGCCGTACGATCTCTCGCTCGGCAGCGGCGCGTGCGGCGCGGGCTGCTTTGCCTTCTCGAACTCGCGGCTCGACACCGACCTCGTCGGAGGCACGACCTATTGGCTGACCGTCGAGTCGTATTACGGGCAATCAGGTTCGCTGCGCGTCGACGCCATCGTGGTGCCTTCGAATGATCGCTGCGTCAACGCGCTCCCCATCACCGCTGGCGTTCCGGTCTCAGGGACCACGGTGGGCGCCGCCGCCGACAACCTCTGCGTGTACGGCGCCGATGTCTTCTATCGGTTCAACGCTCCCGCGGCCGGCGCCTACAACGCCGCGTTGACGACCTTCGACGGCGGCTACGCTTCGCTCGCGCTGACGCGGGGCTGCGGGGCTGACGCGGGCTCCTTTGGGGTCGACGGCGGCTCCTTCGTGCCTCAGGTCTGCGAGTACTCGTACGGAGGCTCGCTCACCTTCCGGGTGGGCGTGAACGACCCCGTCAACCTCATCGTCGCCGCGGGCTTGCAGGAGGAGCCCTTCCAACTCGAGGTCAACGCCGTCATCCCGGCCTCGAACGACTCCTGCTCGATGCCGCAGGCCCTCTCCGTCGGTACGCCGGTCAGCGTCTCGTTCGCCAACGCCTTCGACGACCCCTTCCCTCGGCCCGACGCCGGCTTCACCTTCAACTCCGACGGTGGCTTCAGCGTCGACGCGGGGTGGGTGAACGGCTGTGGGAGCTTCCAGCCCGACCTCGTCTACTCGTTCACGCCGGCTACGAGCGGCCGGTACGAGATTCAGGCGCCCGGAGAGATCTGGCTTGGGGGCGGCACCTGCGGCGCGAGCTGTAGTCACTACGGCTACGGCAGCCTGGTCGCCGATCTGACCGCGGGTACCACCTGGTGGGTCATCGTCGAGGGCCCGAACTGGCTCTCGGGTGTGGTGCGGGTCGACCCGCTGGTGATTCCCGCGAACGATCGCTGCGAGGCGCCCCAGACGGTGACGGCGGGCGTGCCGGTCTCGGGCACGACCCGCGGCGCGACGGACGACTTCGTCTGCGGGTACTGGAGCTACGGCCCCGACGTCGTCTACCAGTTCACGCCCGCGGCCTCGGCGGTGTTCCGGGCGCAGGTGTCCAACGTCGGGAGCGACGGTGGCTCGTCGAATGTCTCGTGGAGAACCGCCTCGTGCGACGGCGGCTGCCTCGCCGCGACCGAGACGCTCCGCGCGACGAGCGGCACGCCCTACTTCGTGGTGGTGAAGTCGCCGCCGCCTGGCGGCCCCTTCCAGCTGAGCGTGAACGCGGTCCAGCCGGTCTCCAACGACACCTGCGCGGCGCCGCTGCCCCTCACCCTCGGCAACCTGGTGACCAGCAACGTCGGCAACGCGGTCGATGACTACGGCGCCTTCGGTGGCGATGGCGGAGCTTGCGGCTACCCGGGCTACAACGACGTCGCCTTCTCGTTCACCGCGCCTTCGACCGACACCTACGTCGTCGCGGGCACCGGAGTGATCTCGTCGAGCGCCTCGTGCGGCACGTCGTGCACCCCGGGCTCCTATGGCGCCGCGTTCCACACCCTCTCGGCCGGCCAGACGATGTTCTTCATCGTCGATGGGTTCGGCGAGACGGTGGACATCGGGGTCTATCGCCAGGGCGACTTCTTCGACGGCG